>DASYHX010000131.1:0-4530 GCA_035998065.1 Pseudorhizobium sp. | reverse complement strand
CCGAATCCGGCAGAATCCTCAAAATGCTCGGGAAACTGCGAAGCGTACACAAAAAGCTTCTTCGGTACGCAACCGCGGATAACGCAGGTGCCGCCCAGACGATATTCTTCGGCTATAGCGACTCGTTTCCCAAGCGACCCGGCAACCCGTGCTGCACGAACGCCACCTGAGCCTCCACCAATGACGAAAAGGTCGTAGTCGAAGACAGTCATGCGAGGCTCCTGCGCGGGGATGGGACCCTGCCCATATAAAACTGCTGCCAGAAAAGAAAAAGCCCGGATCGCTCCGGGCCTTCAGGCGTCGATGGTGCCGCTTCTACTGCTGCGGCTGTGCCGGAGCACCGCCATCGGCAGCCGGAGCCTGAATGGCATCCGCATCAAGGATGTCGCGCAGTTCTTCCGTGCTCTGGTTCGTAAGATCACGCGAGATACCGTTGGCCCAGATCTCCGCGGCACGGGTCAGTTCGCGGGCTACAAGTGGGCCTGTGGAAAGAAGCTTCTTGCCGGCCTCCGTGGCATAGAACGCAGAGATCGACTGCAGTTCCTCTTGTGTGAACGCCCTGGCGTAGATCGTCGCCGCTTCCCGCTCCAAATCGGCACGACGCGAAGCAAGGGCGAGCGCCTGCTCATCGACCACCTGACTGATCTGTTCCTGGAAATTTGGCGTCGCCTGGATGAACTGTGCCTTCAGACGCTCGGCCAGCCCAGGCAGGATGTTGTCGTACCGGTCAGTCGCATTGATGGCGGCGACCGCGTCACGCGCCGCGTCCAGGTGCGCCTCGGAGATCTCCTGTGCGCGAACCGGCAGCGTGGTGCTGGCGGCAATCATGACGGCAAGAGCGGTAGCGCGCCCGAGAACCGCGAAGTTGGTCATGGAAAAATGCTCCTGTCTTTCATTGTGCCTTGATTGTCCGAGCGCCAGTGTCACCGGCGATGATCGCGAACGACGCGAGATTGATGAACAGCCCGTGCTCAACCACGCCCGGTATGAGGTGAAGTTTGCCCGCGAGCGCCTCTGCATCAGGAATACGGCCAAAAGATGCGTCCAGAATGTGATGGCCGCCGTCAGTAGTAAAGACATCTTCCCCCGACTTGCGGAGGGTGATTTGACCACTAAGACCCAGTCTAGAAGCAACGCGCTCGACGGCGATGCGCGTTGCCGTCAACCCGAACGGATTGACCTCGATGGGCAGTGGGAAAGAACCCAGCGTCTCAACAACTTTTGTCTCGTCGGCAATAACGATCATCCTTGCGGATGCAGCGGCGACGATCTTCTCACGAAGCAGCGCCCCTCCACCACCCTTGATCAGGCGTAATTGCGGATCCACCTCGTCCGCGCCGTCGATCGTCAGGTCGAGCTCAGGTAATTCGTCAAGTGAGCGGAGCGGAATACCGAGCTCGAGGCAGAGCCGCGCCGTGCGCTCTGACGTCGGCACCCCTTGCACCTGCAGGCCGTCAGCAACCCTTTCGGCCAGCAACCGCACGAATTCTTCCGCCGTGGACCCGGTTCCGATCCCGAGCCTCATCCCGTCTTCGACGTGCGACAGCGCTGCCTCCGCTGCCTTCTTCTTCATTTCCCGGGCGTCCATGCGCCTGAAACTCCCCACTATTTGCGATGCTGTTTACACGTCTGCCTCAGAGAGGGAAAGTCCCTTCGCCGCGCCCGATTTGCATTTGCCGCTTCACCCATCTACTGCCGCCCCAGCCATCCACCTCCCGGAGACTCCTATGACGCCCCCCTTGGTGATATTTGACCTCGACGGCACGTTGATCGACACCGCTCCCGATCTTGTCAGCAGTCTCAATCACGCAATCGCCGCCGCCGACCTGGAACCGGTGACCTATGGTGACCTGACCCACTTAGTTGGTCAGGGCGCACGGGTCATGATCCGCCGGGCTTTCGATCTCCGCGGACGCACGATTGGGGAGGACGAGGTCGAATCCTTGCTGGAACGCTTCCTCGCTCACTACAAGGCAGGAATGCCGGGCGCGAGCCGCCCCTACCCTGGCCTGATCGAGGCGTTGGACAGATTGGCGCATGCGGGATTTACGGCCGCGGTGTGCACCAACAAGCTGGAAGAACTGGCAATCCCGCTGATAGCGAAGCTGGGGCTTACCGAACGATTCCGTGTCGTCACCGGCGGCGACACCTTTCCCGTTCGCAAACCCGATGCAGGTCACGTTCTCGGAACCATAGAACGGGCGGGCGGCGACCCGCAACGCAGTCTGATGGTCGGCGATAGCATCAACGACATCCTTGCGGCGCGCAATGCTCGAATTCCTTCTATTGCCGTCACCTTCGGTTATTCCGATGTTCCGGTTGAAGACCTAGGGGCAGACCACATCATCGGCGACTTCGCCGATCTGAGGCCCGAGTTGGTCGCGCACCTGATGAGGAAATCCTAGGGCGTCCGCTCCCTGGCCATGAGAAAGGCAGCCCGCGAGCCGTATTCTCATGGTGAGGCCTGTAGCGTTATGTGGCTCTGGCTGCGCTGGTCGCCTTCAGCGCCTTCAAGGTCGCAGTGTCCCTGTCGTAGACATCGTCAAAATATTCCACGACCCCATCCTTGTTCGGCCAAGCCGTGAAATAGGCGACATAGACGGGAATCTTCGCCGTTATTTTCTCGCCAAGGTTCTTACCCTGCGAGATCCTCTTCCCAATGTCTTCCTCCGTGAGGCCAAGCACCGCCGCCGCCATCTTGCGCGGTTCAGCAAGACGAACGCAGCCATGGCTCAGCGCGCGCATGTCGCGCCTGAAAAAGCTCTTGGAGGGCGTGTCGTGCATGTAGATCGCATGCTCGTTGGGGAACAGGATCTTGAGCTCACCCAGCGCATTATCGCTGGACGGTGGCTGTCGCACCGAGATGGACTGCGTGGAACCGTACCAGTTGACGCTCGAGGAGGGAACCGCCCGGCCATTTACGGCCACTTCGTAGCCCATACGATCCAGGTAGCTCGGATCCGCCCTCAGCTTCGGCAGCATCTCGTTGATGATAATCGACTGCGGCACGCCCCAGTAAGGGTTGAACTCCACAGTCTCAAGCTCATCCTGGAAGAAATAGGTCTGGTTCGCCTTTGATCCCACGACGGTGCGCATGGAGAACTGCTCGACGCCATTCTCGTGATAGTAGGCGGTGTAGGCTGGCTGGTTGATAAACACATGGCGATCGCCCAGTTCCGCCGGCAGCCACCGCGCCTGCTCCATTGCCACAACAAGCTTGTTGATTTTGGCTTCCTGCGTATCCCCAACCATGGCCCGAACCGTCGCCGGACCGACCACACCGTCCGATTTCAACCCTACCTCTTCCTGGAAGGCTTTCACGAGATCGACAATCTCCGGCGTATAGTCGCTTCCCTTCTGATAGCTGGCAAAGGTGGCGGAATGGCTTTCCTTTAACGCGTCCGAGCCGTTCCTGCGAATGGCCGCGACGACGCTGGCCAGCTCGGGACTGCTCTTGCCGGGCTTCAGCAAAAGGTTGCTTGAGAGCGCAATAGGATCGCCCTGCTGCGTCTCTTGCGTCCGCAATGTCTGGAGTTCGGCCTTCAGCGCAAGGAACTGCTTGCTCCGCGGCGCCAGTCCTTCGAGATAGCCGGCAGCGCTCTCGTCCAACTTGATGAATGGCAGGACGAAGGAGAGCTTGACCTCCTTGCGCTTGAAGTCGTGGTAGCCAGAGATCCGGTTCGGATCGAGGCGCCCGCGAACCGTGTCTTGGGCAAACATCAGCGCCTTGGCAGACAGTGCCAGCTCAAACTGCATCAATGCTCGGGCATGTCGATCGAGCGCCACATCGGCTCCCGTCTCGGTCTCCAGGGAGACGTTCCGGACGCTTGCCGTTACCAGCTCCGGCTCCTCGACGCGATAGTCGGCGGGATCGAGGCCATAGTCGTCAGCACGTTCGAACAGCTCCAACACGCCCCTCGCCTTGTCGTTGATCTCCCCATCGGAGACCCAAAGCAGCGTTACGTTCTTGCCATAGAAGTTTTCCAGCGCGGCAGCGATATCGGATGGTCCAGAGACCTTGGCGTCGACGAGGTATCGCTCTATTCCGGTTGCGGTGGCTGCGACGAAGTCGGCGGTTTTCACCCCGCGCGTCGGATCTACTCGATACGTATGGTACTTCGGCCCCGACACCTTCGGTAGCGGTTGGGGATCCACGTCCTGCTCCACCCGCCGCTCCCTGGAAACGACACCAGGCAGTCCATTGTCTGCAACGGGAGGGCGCTTTCCGGGGCCACCTCTAATGATATCCATCAAGGTAATTGCCTGCGCCGGAACGATCCCGGCGCCAAGTGTGGAAGCTGCTGAAACGAACGCAAGTGCGATCGAAACTCGTTTGGATCTGGTCAGCAAATTTATCCCCGTCGGCTGGTTCGGCGATTGGAGGGTTAGCTCCACGCTGTAACGGAAGGCGTAGAGCAAGGGAAGGAAGTGGTTCGCCGATCCTCGGCTGCTTCTGTCCTCAAGAGCACCGGCAAACCAGCGGCAACAAGGTTAAGAAACTATTGGTTAATTTTTAATTCATCCACCTCG
>DASYHX010000129.1:0-2635 GCA_035998065.1 Pseudorhizobium sp. | reverse complement strand
CATGCTGCTCACGGAGATGCAGGCTGCGGACGTCGTGATGGAACTGCAGCAGGAAGTCGCGGCGGTGGAGAGCATGTCGGCCGGCTTTCGCATTCGTCTTAAGGCCGGTGGCGAGGTCGAGGCGGGGGCTCTTGTCATCGCGACAGGGGGAAAGTCCATTCCCAAGATGGGCGCCACCGGCCTCGCCTACCGTGTGGCGGACCAGTTTGGGCTCAATGTCGTTGAGACGCGACCGGGCCTGGTGCCGCTGACCTTGGACCCGCCAACCCTGGAGCGGCTCTCACCCTTGTCCGGCATCAGCGTTCCAGCCGAAGTACGTCACGGCAAGACGAGTTTCCGCGAAGCCGTTCTCTTTACTCATCGTGGATTGAGCGGACCGGCAATTCTTCAGATCTCCTCCTACTGGCGGGAGGGCAGTGCGATCGAGTTGAAGATCGGACCGGACATCGATTTTCTAGCGATCTTGAAGGCGGCACGAAAGCAAAACGGGAGGCAGGCGCCACAGACAGTGCTGGGGGAGGTGCTGCCGAAGCGACTGGCGCAGTTCTTTACTGAGAGCTCAACCGTCGGCGGCCAACTGGCGGACTTGTCCGACAAGGCTCTCGACGCGCTTCGCCAGACCGTCCAGGCGTGGTCGCTCACTCCGGCAGGGTCTGAGGGATATCGGACGGCGGAAGTCACAATCGGTGGCGTCGACACGAGCGAACTGGATTCGCGAACAATGGCCGCAAAACGCGTTCCTGGCCTCTACTTCATCGGCGAATGTGTCGACGTTACCGGCTGGCTGGGCGGCTACAATTTCCAATGGGCCTGGGCCTCAGGGCATGTTTGCGGGGACGCAGTATAGGGGCGAGCGATTCAGTCGTTGTTAAGGGAAGGTGGGTGATCCTGCCTTATTGCCAACCTATTGCTCTGTTCAATGGCTGACATGCTCCCGCCGCGACATCGTAGGGAGCAAAATGACCGACATTGGGGATAGTCTCATGCAGAAAGCCCGCCGTGCTCAAGCCGTCGCTGTCGCTCAGGCCAAGGAGAGGGCATCGACGATGCGTCTATGCCTCCTCGCCGTGAGCATTTGCGCAATTGCGGCTCTTCTTGCACTTCCTGCCTTATCCTGAATCTAACCTGTCGAGCGTTCTTTCGCCCGTGACCTGTATCGCGATGATACGGCGCATCGTGCAGGTGTGTTGAAAACTAGGTGTATGTAACTCACACAAAGCTCTCCTGCCGATGAAACGACGCATTCCTGACAGTCGGAAACGCCACTATACGCCAGAAACGGCAGCCTGACGCCGCCGTTTCTGTTCTTGGTTCTCGAGACTGCCACGGACGTTTACTGAGCCTGCGTCACGACCACCGGGATCAGCAGGTCTCCCCAGTTTCCGCCTCCCCCATGATGGCGGGCCGAGCGGACGAGTTCGACTGAGACACCAGCCTCCACCGCCTTCATCACCGACTGGTTGAGCCTGTGCAGGTCATTGGCGAGCATTCGGATTGCCGCCTGCTGGTCGGAAGACATTGCAGACGACTGTTCCTCGGCGCGTTCCTTGACTCGGGTCTGGACATTCATGGCATTTCTCCTCTTGTTTCCGGGGTTCTTGACGTCTCTCTCAGGGGAAGAGGCGCATCATCACTCGGCGGCTGGTCGGAACTGCTCCGTTTCCGTCGATTCCTTCATTGCAGTGGTCGATGACATCCCGCCGGTGATCGCCAGCGAGACCGCATCGAAATAACCGGTGCCGACTTCACGCTGGTGCTTGGTCGCGGTGTAGCCGTTAACCTCTGAAGCGAATTCCGCTTCCTGCAGCTCGGAATAGGCCGCCATCTGGCGATCCTTGTAGCCGCGGGCGAGCTCGAACATTCCGTAGTTTAACTGGTGGAAGCCAGCGAGCGTGATGAACTGGAACTTGTAGCCCATTGCGCCCAGCTCCTTCTGGAACTTGGCGATCGTTGCATCGTCGAGGTTCTTCTTCCAGTTGAACGACGGTGAGCAGTTGTAAGCCAACTTCTTGCCTGGGTGGGCCTTGTGTACCGCTTCGGCGAACTTGCGGGCCTGCTCTAGGTCCGGCTTGCCCGTCTCCATCCAGATCATGTCGCAGTGCGGAGCATAGGCGATCGCCCGGGCAATACACGGCTCGATGCCGTTCTTGACCTGGTAAAAGCCTTCCGCCGTACGGCCCGCATCGTAGTCGACGAAGGGCCGGTCGCGCTCGTCGATGTCCGAAGTGAGAAGCTTGGCAGCTTCCGCATCGGTCCGAGCGATGATCAAGGTGGGAACGCCCATGACGTCGGCTGCGAGGCGTGCGGCGTTCAGGTTGCGGATGTGGGCTGCCGTCGGAATCAGGACTTTGCCGCCGAGATGGCCGCACTTCTTTTCGGACGCGAGCTGATCCTCAAAGTGAACGCCCGCGGCGCCAGCCTCGATGAATGCCTTCATGATCTCGAAGGCATTCAACGGTCCGCCGAAGCCGGCTTCCGCGTCTGCGACGATCGGTGCGAACCAGGTGTCGACGGAAAGACCCTTTCCTTCAGCTGTCTCGATCTGGTCTGCGCGCTGGAGAGTACGGTTGATACGCTTTGCGAGCTCCGGCGCTGCGTTCGCAGGATAAAGGGACTGGTCCGGGTACATGGCCGA
>DASYHX010000124.1:0-3111 GCA_035998065.1 Pseudorhizobium sp. | reverse complement strand
CCCCGACTTTGAGCAGTTCTACAGCCGGCGTTTCCGCCGGTGCACTCAACTTGTCTTCAAGTCCCTTGTGTCTACCAGTTTCACCACGTCCGCATGCCCCCTGCTACCAAAGTGGCGGGGCCTTCTCAACCAATTAATTTGCAAGGTCCTGCTGCAGGCCTCGCAAGCTGATCGTCTCGAGTAGGCGGTGGCTGTGGCAGGCCGCAGAGGCCGGACGGGCTTTGCATGACTGCAGGTTGGTAGGCCTGCCGGAACGACGTTGGACGATAGCCGCGCACTCAGGCTTGCCGTCACTGGGCTTCGTCGCCCTTGATGATGTCCTTTACGCGCCTTGCGAGCGCTTCTCCGGAAAACGGCTTCGTCATCACCTGCATGCCGCGCTCCAGATGACCGTGGTTCAGGACCGCGTTTTCTGCGTATCCCGTGATAAACAGAACCCTCAGGTCCGGCTTTGCCCCTCTTGCGGCATCGGCCACCTGGCGACCGTTCATGCCATTGGGAAGGCCAACGTCTGTGACCAGCAGGCAAATGTCACGGTGCGCCTGAAGGATCCTCAATGCCGAAGGCCCGTCGTCCGCCTCAAGCACGTGGTAGCCCAGTTCTTCCAGGATCTCCACCGCAACCATTCTCACAAGCGGCTCGTCGTCCACCACCAAAATGGTTTGGCTACCGGAGGCCCGAGGCGCTTCTGCCTCACGCTCCATCTCTTCATCGGCGGGCGTGTCGGCGTTGTGGCGCGGGAGGTAAAGGCAAACCATCGTCCCCTGACCGAGTTCCGAATAGATGCGAACCGCTCCTCCCGACTGACCTGCGAACCCGTAAACCATCGAGAGCCCCAAACCAGTGCCTTGGCCCATCGGCTTTGTCGTGAAAAATGGATCGAATGCGCGAGCAATGGTTTCATTCGACATACCCGTGCCCGTGTCGCTGACACACAGGGAGACATATTGCCCAGGCGGGAGGCCACGTTCGCGGGCGGCCCGATCGTCCAGCCACCGGTTGCCGGTCTCGATCGTGACCTTGCCGCCGTCCGGCATGGCGTCGCGTGCATTGATGCAAAGGTTGAGCAAGGCGTTCTCCAGTTGCCCAACGTCAACGAAGGTCGTCCAGAGACCGCCTGCCGCGATGGCTTCAACGGCGACAGCGGGCCCGACGCTGCGGGTGATCAGGTCGTGCATACCAGCCACAAGCCGATTGAGATCAGCCGGCTTTGGATCCAGAGTCTGACGTCTGGAGAAAGCCAGAAGACGTTGTGTCAACCCTGCCGCTCGTTTGACAGCCGACTGTGCGCCATGCAGGTAGCGATCCACTTCGGCAATTCTGCCTTGGGCAAGGCGCGTGTTCATGAGCTCAAGGCTGCCGCCGATCCCAGCCAAGATGTTGTTGAAGTCGTGCGCGATCCCTCCTGTGAGTTGACCGACCGCTTCCATCTTTTGTGAATGAAGAAGGGCCTCCTCAGCCTGAAGCAGAGCCGCAGTGCGCTCTTCGACGCGCGCTTCCAGAGAAGCATTCAGTTCGGCAAGGGCGGCCGCGGTGCTGCGCAGCTCCGCTTCCGCCCGGACGCGTTGAATATGGGCCCAGGACCGTTCCGTGACCTCGCGAATGAGGGCGAGTTCTTCGGCCGACCATATATGCGGCAGCTTGCTGTGGATGGCCATCAGTGCCGTAAGCTTACCATCGCGTATGAGAGGCATGCAGATGGTGGCGGCGATGCCGATGTCCTGAAATGTCTTCGCTTCCTCCGGGGCGAGTTGACGAGCGTTGTCGTTGATGATGAGAGGCAGCCCACGGGTCAGGTTCGAGACGGCCAGCTTGCCAAAGGCGGCGAGGCTGTAGTGGCCGACAATGGAAGGGGAGCCTTCCGCTGCCCAATCTCCGCGAATGGTAAAGCCGTCTTCGTCATCGTCCATGTCCGCATAGGCGCAGTTGGACAATTTCAGGTGCTCGCCCACCATCCTTGTCGTGACAGCAAGCAGCGTGTCAGCGTCGCCGGCTTTGCCAGTTTCCCTCGCGAGGTCGTCGAGGAATCGCAGCCGGGCTTCCGATTGCCGCAGGGCTGTTTCACTCAACGTCCTTTCGGTGACGTCGGAGCCCGAAACGAAGATATTGCTGATCTGCCCTCCCGCGTCCCGGATCGGTTGGTACACGAAATCCAGGTAGCGATCCTCGACCGGGGCTTCGGGATGAGGCCGGAACGAGAAGAGCCTGCCCATCGCCGCATAGGCCTTCCCTGTTACGGAGATCTCCTGCAGAAGGCCGAGGTAACCTTGCGCAACGGATTCCGGAAGCGCGTCCTCCACCGTTTTGCCGATGACCTCGCGGTTGCCGACCAACCGCATGTAGGCCGGGTTGGCGTACTCGATGCGGAAGTCGGGCACGCTCAGCATCACCATGAAGCCGGGAGCATTCTCGAACATTTGCCGGTAACGTTCGCGTTCGGAGAGCAATGTCCTTCGCCCGTGAACTGCCTCGGTGGTCTCGATGGCGGTATCCAGCATCCCCAGGACGGTGCCGTTCTCGTCGCGGATCGGGCAGTAGCAGAAGGTGAAGTAAGCCGTTTCCGTGTGCCCGTGCCTGGTGGTCTGGAGAGGGAAGTCCACGAAATAGCCAGCTTCGCCTGCCAGCGCCTGCTCCGCGATGGGCTTCAGGGCATCCCAGGTCTCGCTCCAGGTGACCCGAAGAGGCTGGCCCAGGGCTTCGGCCTTGGCCCCCAGGATCGGCAGAAATTCGTCGTTATAGATCGCAATCAGGTCAGGTCCCCAGAAAAGACATTGGGGAAAACGCGAGGCCACCATCGCGTCCACCGAGATCTTCAAAGCAGGCGGCCATGATTCTATTGCCCCCAAGGGGGTGTCTTCCCAAGGAAATGACCTGATCTTCTGTGCCATCAGGCCTGTTGATGACGGAAATAACGTGCTGCTTGCCATGAGCTCTGATCCGATGCCGAGCGAAATTAGCGCTCACGCCTTTGAAGTGAAGTGCCCAATGGAAAATCGCTCCACGGCATCTGCCGACCCCAAAGGGCCCGAGGGGGTAAGAACGATCGACCTCTATTGACGCCAGAAGAGCGGGGTCAGCAGCACCAGCACCGTCAGGATTTCCAGGCGACCG
>DASYHX010000114.1:0-2261 GCA_035998065.1 Pseudorhizobium sp. | reverse complement strand
GAAAGGTTCCGCAAAGGCGGCCGGCGAAAAAGGCGCGAAGTTCTACGACTGGCTCCAGCCGAGGGACATGCAGGAGGCGGTATCGGAAGACGAGACGCTCGTGCGCCTGGTGACCAGCTTCGCGACGACGCCAGAAGACGTCGACGCCTTTCTGGACGCAATTGCTTAGCCCCACCTCACAAAGCCCCTGCTTTCCTCTGATAGCTCGAGACGATCGGTGATGGTCCACCTGCTCGCGCCCCGCCTGTCATGAAGCAGCAGGTCAGGCGAGGAAAAGGCTTGGTGCTGAAATGGAAACGGCCCCTCCGGGAGGAGGAGCCGTATCATGCGGGAAGGCCGGCAGACGTTAGTTGATCTGCTGCGGAGCGACCTGCGCCTCGATGGTCTTCGGCGCATCGGAGGCCTCGGCGGCGATCGCAATGCGGCGCGGCTTCATGGCTTCAGGGATGTTGCGCAGAAGATCGATGTGAAGCAGGCCGTTCTTGAGGGACGCTGCCTGAACTTCCACATGGTCGGCCAATTGGAAGCGACGCTCGAACGCGCGCTTGGCAATACCGCGGTAAAGATATTCGCTCTGCTCGGTGGTTTCCTCTTCGCCCTTTTCACCCTTCACCGTCAGCACATGCGCATGGGCCTCGATCGAGAGTTCCTTCTCATCGAAGCCGGCAACCGCCATGGTGATGCGGTAGGTGTTTTCGCCGGTGCGCTCGATGTTGTAGGGCGGATAGCTTGGTGCCTGTTCGGTCTGGCCACGCGTATCGAGCAGGTTGAAAAGACGATCGAAACCGACCGTGGAGCGGTAGAGGGGGGAGAAGTCGACGTGACGCATAAGTGTCCTCCTGGGAAGCGACGTTGCGATTGGTTCTGGTGATCTCCACATCCCGAAAAGGCGATGCGGCGACCGTCTGACGAGCCCGTTTGGCGCCCGCAGAAGTTAGATGGGAATTGCGATTTTCGGCGTCAAGACCTCGCATTGCCGCTGCGTGGGCCGCTGAATGACATATGAATGGGACGGTCAAACTGGGTTCAGCCGGAACCACTATAACCACAGCGATCGACGGCCAGAGTGTCGTCGTCGACTGAAGCCACGTCCCTTCTCTTCAGTCCTGCTGCCGGAGCAAGGCTTTCTGCATGCTCCGGCTTTTTTCCTTGACCTTGTCGATCCAGCGCCTATCGCTGGGCTAAACCTCGCGAGCCCAGGACCGATGGACGACATCCTTCACCTCACGCCGGACAATCCGCCACCCACTAATTACACCGCCGGATATTTCAGCGGCTACAAGGGCGTTAAGCTTCGCTATGCGATCTTCCGCTCCGAAAGCGCACCTGCGAAGGGCACCGTCGTCCTCCTCCACGGCCGTAACGAGTTCATCGAGAAGTACTTCGAAACCATCCGTGACCTGAACGCGATGGGGCTGTGGGTTGCGACCTTCGATCTGCGGGGCCAGGGCGGCTCTGATCGCTTGCTGAAGAATAAGCGCAAGGGACACGTGCGGCGGCTGGCACATTACGAACGGGATCTGGAGATCTTCCTGGAGCAGATCGTCCTTCCTGATACCCGCCTGCCCTTCTTCCTGGTCGCTCATTCAACCGGCGCGTTGATCGCTCTGTCGGCGGCGCCCCGTCTTTCCAACCGGATCAGTCGCATGGCGCTTGCGGCACCTTACGTCGGTCTGCGGCATGAGCGCCTGCCGATCGGGCTGATCCGGCCGCTCGCCGCCCTCGCCTGTTGGACGGGTCTGGGCAATCTCTCCACCGGAGGCGACCGCAGCCACCGGCCGTTCGAGGGCAACCCGCTCACGTCGTCGAAAGAGCGTTTCGCGCGCACCGCGAGCATCATCGAGGCGCATCCGGAACTCACCGTCGGCGCCCCGACGTTTCGCTGGCTGCACGAGACGCTGAAAGGCGCGAAACGGGTGTCTCAGCAGGAGCACCTGACCCACATCACCATCCCGACGCTTCTGCTCGCGCCCGTTCTCGACGGCGTCATCCCCTATGCCGAGCAAGAAGAACTCTCCCGCAATATCCGTGCCGGCCAGTTGGTGACGATCAACGGCGCGCGTCATGAACTCTTCCACGAGCGCGACATCTATCGGGCGCAGGCGCTTGCTGCGATCGAGGCCTTCATGCCGGGATTGGACGGCGGGATGGACCTTTCCGAGACAGCGGCCTGAACCCCTCAGCCGCCGCGCAGGATGCTGATCGCCTGAGCGTGCAACTCACCCGTCGCTGCCGCTATGATATTGCCACCCGTCTCGGGG
>DASYHX010000066.1:0-12354 GCA_035998065.1 Pseudorhizobium sp. | reverse complement strand
CGAAGGCTGCATCATTCGTGAAGGCTCCGTGCTCGGCATGGGAGTCTTCATCGGTAAGTCGACAAAGATTGTCGATCGCGCCACGGGCGAAATCACCTATGGCGAAGTTCCGCCTTACTCTGTTGTCGTTGCAGGCACGATGCCCGGCAAGCCGTTCCCGAACGGCGAGATGGGCCCCGGCCTCTATTGCGCGGTGATCGTCAAGCGTGTGGATGAGAAGACACGCTCCAAGACCGGCATCAACGAGCTGCTACGGGACTGATAGACAGCCATGCTTGCCACCAATCCGGTTGAAAACCTCCAGTCCCTTGTCCGCTGCCGCTCTGTTACGCCTGCGGAGGGAGGGGCATTGTCCGCCTTGGAAGCCATGCTGGTACCTTTGGGCTTCCGGGTCGAGCGCATGGTGGCGACTGCGCAAGGCACTCCGGACGTCGAGAACCTTTATGCACGGATTGGCAATGTTGGGCCGCACCTGATGTTTGCAGGGCACACAGATGTCGTTCCGCCGGGAGACGAAGCCGACTGGTCGCATCCACCCTTTGCGGCTGACATCGTCGATGCGATGCTTTTCGGCCGCGGAGCCGTGGATATGAAGGGCGGCATCGCCTGTTTCATTGCTGCCGTCGCAAGGCACATCGAAAAACACGGTCCGCCCAGAGGATCCCTTTCCCTCCTGATTACGGGAGACGAGGAAGGTCCCTCGATCAACGGAACTGAAAAGCTCCTTCGCTGGGCGGCGGAAAGAGGTGAAACCTGGGATGCCTGCCTGGTCGGTGAACCCACCAACCCGGAGGAGCTGGGCGACATGATCAAGATCGGTCGACGCGGGTCGCTGTCGGGACGGATCACTGTTCAGGGCGTGCAGGGGCATGCCGCCTATCCGCATCTTGCAGACAACCCCATCCGGGGCCTCCTGCAACTCACCCACGCATTGATGGATGCGCCATTCGACCACGGTACGGAGAACTTCCCGCCTTCCAACCTGGAGGTGACTTCCTTCGACACCGGAAATCCGGCGGTGAACGTGATACCCGCCAAGGCTACCGCGGCCTTCAACATCCGCTTCAACGACACATGGACGGTCGAGACCCTGCAGCAGGAGATTCTGCGACGTCTGGATGCGGCGGCGACAGACGGTGCCTTGCGGCCCGAGCGTGATCGCGTGCGCTACGCAATCGAGTGGAACGAGCGGCCGAGCCATGTCTTCCTGACACGCAATGATCCCTTGATCGAGTCACTGACAGTTGCGGTCGAGCGGGTGACGGGCCGCCGTCCCACCCTCTCCACGACAGGCGGGACATCCGATGCCCGCTTCATCAAGGACTACTGCCCCGTGGTCGAGTTCGGTCTGGTCGGGCAGACCATGCACATGGTCGACGAACGGGTGCCGGTGGCGGATCTCTACACACTTACCGATATCTACGGCAGCTTCATCGACAATTGGTTCGACCATGCCCGGACCGCTTGAGGTCAGGTACTACCTCGCCGCACTTTGGCAACTCGTCCGCGGTGACGCTGCGGGTCTTCGCAAGCTCGACCTTTCCGATCGGGGCCTGATGCGCTCCTTTTGGGCGATCCTCTGGTGCGTCCCAGCGATGACGATATCCTGGTTCTGGTGGCGCGCGCTCTTCCTGCGCGGCATGCCGGAAGATGCCAGCGTCGGTGGGTTGTTCTTCTTCCGGCTTGGCATGCTGGAATTTGCCAACTGGCTGGTTCCGCTGATCCTGATCGGGCTTCTGGCCTGGGGGCTTGGCTTGGGGCGCAAATACTACGCCATGGTGGTTGCCGTGAACTGGCTATCCGTACCGTTCGCCTATGCCTACGCGCTCCTTAGCCTGCTGCTGATGGTGACACCCGGCCTGACCGGCGTCTTGTCCTTGATCTGGCTCTTCCTGATGATGGCACTGGTGTTCTCCATCTCGCGCATTTTCCGGGTTATTTGCGGCCCGCATCCGCTGATGGTTGCAACACTGACACTGGTACTGATCGTGCCCACCATGCTGCTGTCGGACACGCTGGAGCGGTTCCTCGGCATCTATCCCGGCTGAGCTTTAGGGACCGTCTGGATAGTCCACCTTCATGAAGTAGAGCCCTTCCGGCGGCGCCACCGGCCCGCATTGCTTTCGGTCCCGCGCTTCCAGCGCCGCGCGAACATCCGCCGGGGTCATCTTGCCTTCGCCCGCGATCTTCAGCGTGCCGGCAAAGGAGCGAATCTGATTGTGCAGGAAACTCTGCGCCGACGCACGTATTTCAATCAGGTCTCCCTGCCGCGTCACGTCCAGACGATCGAGCGTCCGCACAGGGCTTGTCGCCTGGCAATGGGCCGAGCGGAAGGTTGTGAAGTCGTGATGGCCAACGAGCGTCTGCGCCGCTGCGTGCATGGCCTCGTGGTTCAGCGGCTTCGGCACCCACCATGCCCTGTTCGCCTCCAGCGCCAGCGGCGCCGGGCGGTTGATGATGCGGTAGAGGTAGTGCCGCTTCACTGCCGAAAAACGGGCGTCGAACGTATCGTCGACTGCCGTCACGTCAATCACGGCGACCTTCTCGCCGGCCATCCCCAGATGCGCGTTCAACGCATTACGCAGGGTATATGGCTTCCAGTCACGTGAAAGATCCGCATGAATGACCTGTCCACGGGCATGGACGCCTGAATCAGTCCGGCCGGCGCCGCGGACTGAGACGGTCTCGCCCGTCAGAGACAGGACGCTGTTCTGGAGCGCAGCCTGGACGGAGTGACCGTTTTCCTGCATCTGCCAGCCGACATAGGTCGTGCCGTCATACTCGATGGTCATGCGGAAGCGGGGCATCAGCCAAGCCTCGTGCCGGGCGGTAAAGGCGTGCCGCGCAGGAAGTCAGCGGCTGGAAGCTGCTTGCCGCCCGCCTTCTGCAGGCGGGTGAGCCGAACAGAACTCTCGCCGCAGGCAACCGTCAGGCGATCGTCCAATACGGTTCCCGCTTCCCCCTGCCCTTCGGCGAGCTCGGAGGCGAGCACCTTCACACGCTCTGCACGCCCGTTGACCTCGACCTCAAACCAGGCACCCGGGAAAGGCGAAAGGCCGCGGATGTGGTTGTGTACCTCCAGTGCCGGCCGCGAAAACTTGATGCGCGTCTCGTTCTTGTCCATCTTAGAAGCGTAAACAACGCCTTCTTCTGGCTGCGGCGTCAGTGGCAGATCGCCTGCTTCGAGCTTCTCCATCGCCTCGACCATGGCGCGGGCGCCCACAAGCATTAACTGGTCGTGGAGTTCGCCAGCCGTGATGTTCTCGCCAATCTCCACCTCGCGGGTTAGCGCGACCGGGCCGGTGTCGAGCCCTTTCTCCATCTTCATGACCATCATGCCGGTCATCTTGTCGCCAGCCATGATCGCCCGCTGGATGGGCGCTGCTCCCCGCCAGCGAGGCAGAAGCGATGCATGACCATTGTAGCAGCCGAGCCGGGTCCCGTTGAGGATCGCCTCTGGCAGAAGCAGGCCGTAGGCCACGACCACCGCAACATCAGCGTTTAGCGCCTTGAATTGCTCACGATCCGGCTCGTCCTTGAAGTGGAGCGGGGTGAAGACCGGAATCCCGAGGAGTTCCGCCGCCTGATGCGCAGGGGACTTCTGCAGGTCGAGCCCACGGCGACCGCCGGGTCGCGGCGGCTGGCTGTAGACCGCGACGAGTTCATGCCCCGCCTCTTTAAGTGCGCGAAGCGTCGGCACCGAGAACTCGGGCGTTCCCATGAAGATGATGCGAAGGGTCATCGCGATCCTGTCTGCGCTTTGCCGGCAACCTAGATGGGACGCAGCCGTCCGGCACCGAATGGCGGAACTTATACCGCGCGAGAACGGGCGGCCTTGGTGAACTTCTTGATCAGCATCTCCCGCTTCAGCCGCGAAATATGGTCGATGAAGAGGACGCCGTTGAGATGGTCGATCTCATGCTGGAGGCAGGTGGCCAAGAGGCCGTCGGCCTCAATTGTCTGCTGCTTACCCTCGCGGTCCACGAAACTGACGGTCACCGTCGCAGGGCGCTCCACTTCGGCGTAATAGTCTGGAATGGACAGGCAGCCTTCTTCATAGGTCGATCGTTCGTCGGAGGAGGCTAAGATCTGCGGATTGATGAAAACCAGCGGCTTGTTTTCTTCATCTTCCTTGGACACGTCAATGACCAGCATGCGGCGGGGAACGCCGATCTGGATCGCTGCAAGTCCGATGCCGGGCGCGTCGTACATCGTCTCGAGCATGTCGTCCGCAAGACGGTTGATTTCTAAATCAACCTGCTCCACCGGTTCTGAGACCTGGCGCAGGAGCGGGTCGGGAAGAATGATGAGGGGCTTGATTGTCATGGCCTCCCATAGCGCATCTTTTTGATCGATGGAACAGGGGAGAAAAGCGCAAGCGTTCGGTCGGGCCGGCGAGATGTTCATGCTTTGATCTTTATGCGCCGCTGATATCTGCTAGGGTGCGGCAATGGAAAGCTTCACCTCTCACTTCCCGTTGCTCGTCAGCCGGCCAGAAACGGCATGGCTCTTGGGCATTGGTGCCGCAGCAATGATTGTAACCGTGCTTTATGCCGTCTCGTCGTCGCGCAAGAAGGCTGCCGAGCTCGCGCGGCAGGCCGCGCAGTCGGAAGCACGCATGGCTGAGCTCATGCGCAGCCAGGCGGAGATGCAGGGGCGCCTGGCGACAATGGCCGACACCTTGTCTCAGCGCCAATCGGAGCTGAACCAAGCGGTGAACCAGCGGCTTGACGGCATGAGCCATCGACTCGGCAACACGATCACGGAGCAGACGAAGTCGACGCACGAAAACCTGCGCCTGCTCCAGGAGCGGCTGGCCGTCATCGACGCCGCGCAGAACAACATTCAGACGCTGGCAAAGGATGTGGTCGGGCTGCAGGCAATCCTTGCCAATAAGCAGACGCGCGGCGCCTTTGGCCAAGGCCGGATGGAGGCAATCATCGCCGACGGTCTGCCAATGGGCGCCTACGAGTTCCAGGGGCAGCTTTCCAACGGCAAGCGTCCCGACTGCCTGATCCGGATGCCGAACGGTGCGCCACCGCTGGTAATCGACGCGAAGTTTCCTTTGGAAGCGTGGAATGCATTTCGAGATGCTGCGGCGCCAGACGCGCGAAAAGCGGCATCTACTCAATTCCGGCGCGACCTCGATGTCCACATCCGCGACATCTCGGAAAAATACCTGATCAACGGCGAAACGCAGGAGATGGCGTTCCTCTTCGTGCCTTCAGAGTCGATCTTCGCCGAAATCCACGAGCACTTCGAGGCCGTCGTGCAGAAGGCGCAACGATGTCGCGTCGTGATCGTTTCGCCGTCATTGCTGATGCTGTCGATCCAGGTCATCCAGGCAGTGCTGAAGGACCAGCGGATGCGGGAGCAGGCGCATCTGATCCAGGGCGAGGTTGCCCTGCTGATGGAAGACCTGGGAAGACTGGATGAGCGGACCCGCAAGCTGCAGGGTCATTTTTTGGCGGCACAGCGGGACGTGGAGCAGATCCTGACCTCATTCGACAAGCTCAACCGGCGCGGCGCCAAGATCAGCGCACTGGAGCTGGAGCACGCAGGCAGCAGGTCCCGAGAACCGGAACCGTCGCATGCCGTGGAAAGCCGCACCGGTCTTCTCAAGCTGCGGGTGGTTGACGAGGAGTAAGCCGCTCGGGCAGTGTCGCCGCCTAATCGGAAGACGCAGAGAGACCCGCAACATGATCACCGTCCTCGGCTCCATCAACATGGACCTCATCGCCAGCACTCCTCGCCTTCCCGAGCCGGGTGAGACGGTCGCCGGGACGGGATTCTCGACCGCCGCCGGCGGCAAGGGGGCTAATCAGGCATTGGCAGCACGACGGGCCGGCAGTACCGTACGAATGGCTGGTGCTGCCGGCCGGGATGACTTTGCCGACCCCGCCCTTGCGCTGCTTTCCGATGCGGGTGTGGACCTGTCAGCCGTCAAACGGGTCGCCGGCCCCACCGGCACGGCTCTGATCCTGGTCGGCGGCGATGGCGAGAACATGATTGCCGTGGTTTCGGGAGCCAACGGCACGGTGACCGCAGGTCAAGCGGAAGAAGCGGTTGCCGCCATGGCCGCGGGCGATGTGCTGATGCTCCAGCTGGAAGTCCCGAGCGAAGCAGTGAAGGCAGCGCTTCAGGCGGCCAAATCGAAGGGTGTAACATCCGTCCTCAACACGGCGCCGATCACCAGCGATGCCGTACGGCTGGCAAAGCTCGCTGACATCGTCATCACCAACGAAAGCGAATTCGAACTCCTGATCGACCAATCAGAACTGACGCCGGAGAAGCGGCTAGAGGCGCTGCAGCAAATCCACGCAGAAACCGGCCAGACCTTTGTCATTACCCTTGGGGCCGATGGCGTCGTTGCAGCGCGCGATGGAAAGCTACATCAGGTCCAAGGGCTGACGATCATTCCCATTGATACCGTCGGTGCAGGCGACACATTCTGCGGCTATCTAGCAGCAGGAATCGACAGCGGGCTCTCCTTCGAGGAGGCTCTGCGGCGGGCAGCCGTAGCGGGATCGCTGGCCTGCCTGAAGCACGGTGCTCAGCCTTCCATCCCAACAGCAGGCGAGGTTGCCGGCCACCTGTAAGGCGGGCCAGCTTCTCTTCAGAGGCGAGCGACCCTTTCCGTCAGCAGGTCGTAGAAGCCATCGGCATCGACGTTCCGCAGAACCGTTGCATTCGGCTCGCGGCCCGAAACGCGCCACCAGTCAACCACGGTCATTCCCACCGTCAGCTCCGACTGGGTCTCGATCTCGACATTGCAGTGGCGCCCGGAGAAAAGTTCCGGCTTCAGCAGGTAGGCGATCACCGTCGGGTCGTGCAGCGGGCCACCGTCGGAACCGTATTTTTCCTCGTCAAAGCGCTCAAAGAATGCCAGCCAATCAACGAGAACCTGCGCTGGGTGCGTTCCAAGCGTAGCGATCTTCGCTACGCGTGTCTTTGTGGTCAGCAGTTGGTGCGTCACGTCGAGCGGGATCATGACGATCGGGACGCCTGAAGCGAACACCATCGCTGCGGCTTCCGGATCGACATAGATGTTGAATTCCGCCGCCGGCGTGATGTTGCCGCCCTCGAAGAAACCGCCCCCCATCATCACCAGTTCACGTATACGCCCAGCGATCGCCGGCTCCTTCTGCAAGGCAAGCGCGACATTCGTGAGCGCGCCAAGCGTGCACAAGGTTACCGTGCCGGATGGTTCGTGCATGAGCGTCTCGACAATGAAATCCACGGCATGTTGGGGCTGCACCGCCATCGTTGGCTCCGGCAGCTCTGCACCATCAAGGCCCGTGCGCCCGTGAACGTGCTCCGCCGTCACCAATTGGCGCGACAGAGGGCGCCCTGCACCTTCGTACACCTTCGCATCCCTGCGTCCGCAAAGCTCGCATACGATCCGGATATTGCGGCTGGTCAGCGAAAGCGGGACGTTCCCGGCAACGGCGCAAAGACCCAGCACCTCAAGCTCATCAGGGCTGGCAAATGCCAGCATGATCGCCGCTGCGTCATCCTGCCCGGGGTCTGTATCGATGATGATCTTTCTGCGCTCTGCCATGTCACCTTCCGCGATGAATTTGCGGCCCTAGCTACACGTGACCCTCACCCGAAGCAATGCCAGCGGCTTGCGCTGCTGATCCGCTGTTCCCATATTCCGGGTACCCACGGCGCCATCATCTGGGCCGAGTATTGGTCGCTTTGATAAGGACTGACAGATGAACCGCATCACGCCTTTTGCGAGCCCGCTGCTTCTCGGGTTCGACGCGATGGAGAAGACCCTGGAGCGCCTCGCCAAGGCGAACGATGGCTATCCGCCCTACAATATAGAGCGGCTCCGGGCAAATGCCGCAGGTGATCCGGAGCGGCTTCGCATCACCGTTGCCGTTGCCGGCTTTTCGGAGCACGAACTGGATGTCACGACAGAAGAGAACCAGTTGGTCATTCGGGGCAAGCAATCGGAGCAAGCGGATCGAGACTTCCTTTATCGGGGCATCGCCGCGCGGCAGTTCCAGCGGATGTTCGTGCTGGCGGACGGCATGCAGGTAGCTGGAGCAACACTTCGAAACGGATTGCTCTCTGTTGATCTCATACGCCCGGAGCCGGCGCGGATGGTGCGAAAAATTAATATTTCCGTCTCAGAGTAGGAAGAACGACATCATCGTCGTTGTGCTCCTCAATGCTGGAGGCTGGAATGCTCCTCAAAGAAGCGAACATGCAGTTGACGCTCTCCGAACTCGCCCATCTAGGGGCAGGAGAAGTCGGCTACATTCGCAAAATCCGTTCAGAAGACGTCTCTCGCTGCTTCCCTGAAGCACCCGAGATGGACCCAAACCTCGACCTCTGGGCGCTTTTTGGCGCAGACGGCACGCCGATTCTCCTGACGGACAATCGATCCAGCACTTTCTTCAAAGCGGCGGAAGACGATCTGAAAACCGTCAGCCTGCACTGACCATCAGATCTTTCGGAACGTGAGGTAGGCCGATGAGCGACCTTCACGGCGGGCCTTGGCCTCATAACGCGTACCGGGCCAGCCTGTGAAGGGCGTCAGCCAATCTGATGCCTCTTCTGCGGTCCACTCGAAGCCGCCATGGTCGCGGCAGTGGATCAGGGTCCAATTGACATAGGTATCAATATCCGAAGCGAACAAGAAGAGCCCGCCCGGCTTCAGCACCCGATGAAACCGGGCGAGGTTCACTTCTGAGACGAAGCGGCGCTTCCAGTGCTTTCGCTTTGGCCAAGGATCCGGATAAAGCAAATCGATGCGATCGACGGATGCCTCCGGAAGCCAGTCAAGCACCTGAGTCGCGTCATCGTCGTAAAGGCGGATGTTCTGCAATCCGAGCTCGCTCACCCGCCCCACAAGCTTTGCCATCGAATTGACGAAAGGCTCGACGCCGATAAAGCCAACTTCCGGGCTCTCTTGCGCACGGTGCAGCAAGTGTTCGCCGCCGCCGAAGCCAATTTCCAGCCGCACCTCATTGACCCCAACCGGAAACAGCTCCGCTAGGCTTCTCGACGGTTTAATCCCCAGGTCCAGCTTCAACTTGGGAAGCACTGTCGCTAGACCTTCGGCCTGTCGCTCACGTAGCGGCTTTCCCTTGCGGCGTCCGAAGAAGGCTTCGGTGGAGCGGCTCGGGTGCTGCTGATCGGTCATTGGCAAGGTCTTTCAGTAACAGGAAAAGCGGGCGCCTTGAGAGCCACCCGCTTTACAGTTTTCTCGGAGCCTCCGTAAAGGCCTCAAGCGGCCTTCAGGGCTTCCTTCAGCGGCTTGACCAGATCGATCTTCTCCCAGGAAAAAGATCCGTCGCGACCAGGCTTGCGCCCGAAATGGCCGTAGGCCGCAGTCTTGGCGTAAATTGGCTTGTTGAGGTCGAGATGCCGGCGGATGCCAGAGGGCGAGAGATCCATGACTGCGCGGATGGCCCGCTCGACCTGTTCCTCGCTCACACCGTTGCCTGTACCATGAAGATCAACATAGATCGATACAGGCTGGGCGATGCCAATAGCATAGGCGATCTGGATGGTGCAGCGTTCGGCAAGACCGGCGGCAACCACATTCTTCGCGAGGTAGCGAGCCGCATAGGCCGCGGAGCGGTCCACCTTGGTCGTGTCCTTCCCTGAGAAGGCTCCGCCACCATGCGGAGCAGCGCCACCATAGGTGTCGACGATGATCTTGCGGCCGGTCAGTCCAGCATCACCATCAGGTCCGCCGATTACGAACTTGCCGGTGGGGTTGATATACCACTTGCAATCCTCGGCCACCGGCAGATCCCCGAGTGCCTCTTTGATATAGGGCTCAACCACAGAACGGACCTTGTCGGAATCCCAGCTTTCATCAAGATGCTGCGTCGACAGCACGATGGATTCGACACAGGCTGGCTTACCCCCATGATAGCGGACGGTGACCTGGCTCTTTGCATCCGGACCGAGCTTACCGACATCCCCCTCGCCTTTCTTGCGAGCGGCTGCGAGCAGCTGAAGAATCTTGTGCGAGTAATAGATAGGGGCCGGCATCAGATCCGGCGTTTCCTTGCAGGCGTAACCGAACATAATTCCCTGGTCGCCGGCACCCTCGTCGCCCTGCTTGTCGGCCGCACTGTCGACGCCCTGCGCGATGTCTGCCGACTGCGAGTGCAGAAGAACATCGATCTTGGCACTCTTCCAGTGAAATCCGTCTTGCGCGTACCCAATGTCGCGAATTGCCTTGCGAGCGGCCGACTTGAACTTGGACGGGTTGATAACGTCCTGTCCGTCCTTGTCCTTCTTCATCAAGCTCGCGGGCAAACGAACCTCTCCGGCAATCACCACGCGGTTGGTGGTGGCGAGCGTTTCGCATGCAATCCGCACAGACCACGGGTCCGACCCCGTTTTCCCGGCTTCACGGTAAACGAGATCTACGATCTCGTCCGAGATCCGGTCGCAGACCTTGTCGGGATGGCCTTCGGCTACAGACTCGCTGGTGAAGAGATAGTTCTCGCGCATTTTCGGGATTCCCCTCAAAGAAATAACAGCTCACGTGTTAGTGGCTAGCTCGGCCAAAGACAAGCACATAAATATATCTTTATATGTCCAAGTCGAGCAGACTAGAGGTCATCCCATAAAAAAAGCGGCTGGAAAGCCGCTCTTGGGTGCAAGGGGGGAGCGCCTAGTCGCCTTCAGCTTCCGCGGCCAAAGACTTTACCAAGTCCACCAGACGCCGCCGCACCTTAGGATCTGATATCTTGACGAAAGCGCGGTTCAACTGCAGCCCTTCTGAAGACGAGAGGAAATCCACGACGTAGTTGGAGCTCGACGCTTCCTCCATGCCGCCTGCAGTCGCCGGATGCTCTCCCGGCGCGTCTTCAAAGAAGAAGGATACCGGCACGTTGAGAATGCTGGAGATGTTCTGAAGACGGCTCGCTCCGACGCGGTTCGTGCCCTTTTCGTACTTCTGGATCTGCTGGAAGGTGATCCCCAAGCTTTCTCCCAGCTTTTCCTGGCTCATCCCCAGCATGGTGCGGCGAAGCCGGATACGGCTTCCGACATGGATGTCGATCGGGTTCGGCTTCTTTTTGTTTTCAATCATGATCTTATCCTGACACTTGCTACGCGGTGAACCCGGCCGGCCAATCATGTTCAAGCGTTCGTGGCTAATCCGTGGCTGAGAACCAACGACACCGTCATGAAGCACATGAGGCTCACTATGCGATTTAGGGGGTTTTTGGTCAATTCGCAGCTGATGTAAAACCCCTGCGCGCCGCAGATGCAATCAAGAACATCAGAATGAGGATGCCCCAGGCGTGCAGATTTCGTGCAGAACTGTCCCAGCTCTGCACAGACAACGATCCAAGGCTGGCGTCGACCACCCCTTTGGAATTGAAATCCAGGCCTTTGACGACGCGCCCGAAAGGATCGACTACTGCCGAAACCCCGCTGTTGGCGCCGCGAACCAAAGGAAGACCATTTTCGACTGCGCGGATCCGCGCCTGCTGGAAATGTTGATAGGGCCCAGGCGTATCGCCGAACCAGGCATCATTGGTGACGTTCAAGATGACATCCGCGCCATGAATGGCGTCTCCTATCTCCTGTGGAAAAATTACCTCGTAGCAGATCAAGGGAAAGAGGCTGAATCCGCTTGGCAGCGTCAGCAGGGAGCGTTGAGCTCCAGCCGTGAAGCCGCCGGGGAGCGCCACAAGATTGTTGACGCCCCAGTCTCGTAGCCAGCCTTCGAACGGAACATACTCCCCGAAGGGCGTCAGGTGGACCTTGTCTGTCGCAGCAAGGATTTCGCCGTTAGAGCCGACGACATAGATCGAGTTATAGAAGCGGGGAGCGTTGCCAGCCGCGCCATATTCAACACGCACCGCCCCTGCGACCAAGATCTGGCCCTCCTGCAGAACCTCTGCAATACGCGACAGAGCATCTTTATTTTCGGTGAGGATGAAGGGGACCGAAGTCTCCGGCCATACAATGATATCGGGACGAGCCGAAGGCTCATGCGGCGGCAGGGCCGTCAAGGAGAGATGCTCCTCAAAAATCTCTGCCCTATCCTTGTTCTCCAGCTTTCGGGATTGGTCTACAACCGGCTGCACCAGCCGGACTATAGGCGCATCCTTCTCTACTGGGGCATCTGCAACGGCAAGCCGATAGGCTCCATATCCTAGGTGGGCTCCAAGAAGGCAGATGCCTGCAGCCAGTCCTATCCCAAGGCCTCGACGAGTCCCGAAGAGGGCGGGAATGGAAAAAACGAAGACTGCCAGGGTGGTGACGCCCAGCAGTCCGATGACGCCTGCCGACTGCATCAGCATCGGCATAGGCATCGCGCCATAGCCGATCGCGTTCCAGGGGAAACCGGTGGCCGCAAAGCCGCGG
>DASYHX010000113.1:0-26568 GCA_035998065.1 Pseudorhizobium sp. | reverse complement strand
CGCCCGGACAAGATCTCCGGCGTCCGCGACTTCCTCTTCGGCGAAGGCTCGCTCTGGGAGCAGCTCACCTACCTCTCCGATACCGCGCACGCCTTCCGCTACCGCATCCTGAAGAGCCCGATGCCGTGGCTGAACTACCATGCGGGAGCGCGGCTCTATCCCGTCTCCGACAGCGGCCAGACCTTCGCCGTCTGGACGGCCGACTGGACGGCTTCGCCCCAGGACGATCTGGCGCTGATCTCGACCGTGCATGAAAACGTCTTCCAGAAGGCTTTCGACACGCTGGAGGATCGGCTTCGGCTACGGCAGCGATAATCCGCGTATGCGCCTTGATTCGTCGAAATCCTACTGGTGCGCCACGCGGCAAGCTCGGTCGGGTTCATCCTCACGTACGTGAGCCAGATCGACCACTCATTTGGTCCTGCCACCGTTCAGTTACCGGCACTCGCAGATGGTCGACCACCCGACCCGATCGATGTTGCCGCCTTCGCCAAGCCTGCTTCTTCGTAACGGAGCGCGCGACCTTCGCCCTGTAGCTATGTGACAAAAGTTGAGACGCCCTGTTGCGTGTTGGCAACTATGGACCTCGAAGTGCTTCGAAGGAGCGAGGCGATGGTCCCGTGCATTGTCGAGGCCGGAGCCAAACGGCAGCTTTCACCGGGAGGCACCCGATAGCTGCCTGTCCGCAATCGGCCCGCTCCCGCCATCAGAAAGTTTCGCTGATCCGGGTATTGAACGCGGTTACGTTCGGCGCTCATTTGCAAACCTGAGAGAGCGCTTCCGCTCGAGAACAGTCCCGGACAAAATAGCTAGGTCGGGCAAGAAGCTTCCGGTCATAGACTGGACTCAAAAGAGGGCGCCGTTTGAGCGGAATCAGAATGCATAGGATCAGAAGCCCTGCCGGCGCAGTTCCGACGCAATGCGTTTCCGAGATGTAGTTTCACGCGTTGGAAAAGCAGCGAAATAATCCGCTGATGTGGCTTTGGGCTTAAGTCGGCGGACCTTCTGTCGCCACCGGGCTGCCTGCTCATGACGTTCGGCTAGCCCGTTGGCGACGAGCGCGATCATGGCAATCAGATAATGTGCACCGGGCGTGGCGGCCGCTCGGTCTCCCCAGCCGGCGGCCGCCTCATAATCTTCCTGCTGGATCAGCATCTGCGCGCGGACGCCGTGGATGCCGTAGAGCAGCGGATCGAGTGGGCTGAGATACAAGGAGGTATCCAACGCCGCGAACGTGGCAGGCGCGTTCCCCGTAAGCATCGCCGTGAACGCAGAGGCGTAAAAGCCTTGCGCATAATTCGGATTCAGTTTGACGGCCCGCGCCAGCCACTCAGCGGCGATCTCCGGCTCGTCGGAAAGCCAGAATGTACGCCCCATTGTGAAGTTCGCGAACGGGTCGAGAGGATCCAGTTCCAGACCGCGCTCGGCATGACGCCGCGCGTCGCCCGCGGCCGATGCCGGATCCGGTGTCAGGCGTAGGAACGCTTCGAGGAAGCTGGTGAACGATAGCCCCGCATGGGCGCGGGCAAGTTGAGGGTCTGCCGTGATCGCCCGTTCGAAGTAACCCTTTGCCAGTGCATTGTCGGCTGGCGTGAAACGGTAGAGATGACCGAGGCCAACGTGATAGTTCGCCCAGGCGTCCAGTCCGGTCGGATCGGTCTGTCGCGCGATGCGCGCCTCGTTGTAGGGTATATGAGCCTCGAGCGCCGATACCAGGTGCGCCACGATCTGCGCCCTCAAGTCTCCGAGTGCGTCGACGGGAGTCCCGAGCCTGTCTGCCCAGATGATCTCGTGCGAGCAGGAGTCTGTCAATTCGAGGGTCACCGCGAGGGTCCGGCCGGCACTTTCGATCGCCCCGGACAGGACGTAACGCGCGGCAAGTGCTGTCGACACCAGATCAAGATCGGCGGTGACCTCCCGGAAGCGGAAGGTCGATCCCCGCGCAATCACTGAAAGCCATCGTAGACGCGAAAGTGCTTCGATGATCTCGTGCGGGATAGCGTCTCCAAGAATGGCAAGCTCAGGCGACATGCCGAGTTGCTGGAAGGGCAACACGGCGATCGAAGGGCGCCCGCCGGGACCGCCTGATGGCGGATGGGCGCGACTCTCCGAGGAAGCGTGCCCGGGCGCCGAGTTCGTCACCTCTGGAATGAAGCAGAACCCACGACCGTGAATCGTGCGGATCACCGCTTGTCGCGCTCCATCGTCGCCGACCGCCCGACGGACCGAGCGAATACGACTGGAAATACTGGCATCCGAAACGGCTTCACCTTGCCAGACCGCGGCAACGATCTCGTCTTTCGAGACCATGTGATCACGGTTTCGAACGAGGTGGATCAGCAGGGACAGCACCTGCGGCTCCATTCGCACCGGCTCATCCCGCAAGCTGAGCTGAAATCGCTCCGGGTCCAGTCGAAAATCACCGAAAGACCAAGCCATGCCGGAGCATACAGCACAATCGTCGGCTTCTACAGGAATCCTTCAGATCTCCGTCAAGCTTGCTCGAAGTGGATGCCACACGATCGACGCGTGCAACTGCCTCCACGGGCAAGACTCGAGCAGGACGGAGCGAACGATGCAAAACAACGCGATAGAGACAAGAAGATTCGAAACGCCTGATCAGCGCCTCGACATGAAGGAGCGCGGTGGCATCTCCATCGTCAAGATGGCCGACGGCAGTGCAGGAATGTACGCGATTTTCGAGCCCGGCTGGACCTGGGAGGCTGACGAGAAGCCTCTGCTCGGCTCGCCCGCCTCGTGTCCGATGCGACACACAGGCTACTGCATCTCGGGCAAGCTTGTCGTCCGCATGGTCGACACCGGCACCAAGACGCACATCAGCACGGGCGACTTCTTCGAGATTCCGCCAGGGCATGACGCTTACGTCGATGGCGCCGATCGGGTCGAACTGATCCTGTTTGCGCCTCCTGAACACCAACACTGACCTATTGCCGATCAGGCGAATTCGCACTGGCCGAATGGAGCGAGATGATGGACGCGATGACGATGCGCACAAGACGGGGGCGTGGCAAGCTTTTCGCCAGCGTCCTGGAAACCGTCGGGGACACCCCCGTCGTCCGGGTCAACAACCTCGCCCCGGCCGGTATCCATATCTATGTCAAGGTCGAAGCCTTCAATCCGGCCGGGTCGGTCAAGGACCGGCTGGCGCTCAGCATCATCGAGGAGGCCGAACGCGACGGAAGCCTAAGCCCTGGCCAGACAGTGGTCGAGGCAACATCGGGCAATACCGGCATCGGTCTGGCGATGGTCTGCGCGGCGAAGGGCTATCCGCTGGTCGTGACCATGGCGGACAGCTTTTCCATCGAACGCCGCAAGTTGATGCGCATGCTTGGCGCCAAGGTGGTCCTGACGCCGCGTGCCCAGAAGGGTTTCGGCATGTACAAGAAGGCGGTCGAACTGGCCGAATCGAACGGCTGGTTCCTGGCGCGTCAATTCGAGACCAATGCCAATGCCGCCATTCACGAGGCGACGACCGCGCGCGAGATCATCAATGCTTTCGTCGGGTCCCGGCTCGACTGGTTTGTCACCGGCTATGGCACCGGCGGCACGGTTACAGGCGTCGGCCGCGTGCTGCGCCGAGAGCGTCCGGATACGCGGATCGTGCTTGCCGAACCCGCCAATGCGCAACTGATCGGCAGCGGACATTTTCAGGAACGAGAGCCCGGCGGCGCGCCGGCGTCGAGCCATCCCGCCTTCGAACCACATCCGATCCAGGGCTGGACGCCGGACTTCATCCCCCACGTGCTGCAAGAGGCAATCGACTCCAGCCTTTACGACGAAGTGGCCCCTGTCGCGGGCGCCGAAGGCATCAAATGGGCCAAAGCCCTCGCGCAACGGGAGGGAATCCTTACCGGAATCTCCGGCGGCGCCAGCTTCGCGATCGCCCATCAGATAGCGGAACAGGCCCCAGCCGGTTCCGTCATCCTGTGCATGCTGCCCGACACCGGTGAGCGGTACATGACGACGCCGCTCTTCGATGGAATCGAGGCCGACATGGATGAGGAGGAACATGCTCTTTCGTTGTCGACACCCGGATACCAACTCGCAGCCGCGTGACGCCGCCGCGCGGGAGAGACAAGATGGACACGTTGCGCAGCCCAGTCATCTCGGACGCCGAAGAAACCCTCGATCCCATCGACTGGAGCAATGTCCGGGCGCTCTCGCATCGGATGATTGATGATTCGATCGAGTACCTCCGGGACGTCCGGTTGCGTCCCGTATGGCAGGAAATGCCGGCGGGGGTGAAGGCGACGTTCCGGGAGCCCCTGCCGCGCTTTCCGATGCCGCTCGATGATGTCTACCGGGAGGTGAAGGAGAACCTGATGCCCTTTCCGATGGGCAACATCCATCCGCGCTTCTGGTCATGGTATATGGGGTCGAGCAATCTCACCGGAGCATTGGGAGATTTTCTGGCGGCCATCCAGGGGTCGAACCTCGGCGGTGGTAATCATGCCGCCGCTTCGATGGACAGCCAGGTCGTGAACTGGTGCAAGGAGATGATGGGTTTTCCCTCATCAGCCAGCGGAAGCCTCGTCAGCGGCGGCTCGATGGCCAACCTGATCGCTCTCACCGTCGCCCGCAACGTCAAAGCGGGGGTAGATGTCCGCGAAGATGGTGTCGGCGCGATCGAGAAGCCTCTGCGCTTCTACGCTTCAGATCAGGTGCATAGCTGTCATCGCAAGGCAATCGAAGCGCTCGGGCTTGGCAACAAGGCACTTCGCCGGATCCACTCGGATGCCGATCTGCGGATCGATGTCGCCGCGCTTCGAGCCGCGATTGCGGAGGATCGCGCGGCCGGCTGTCAGCCAGCCTGCGTTATAGCCACGGCCGGCACGGTCAATACTGGCGCCATCGATGATCTGGAAGCACTCGCGAACCTGGCGGTGGAAGAGGCTCTCTGGCTCCACGTAGATGGCTGCATTGGCGCGTTGCTGGCGATCTCGTCCGCGAATGCCTACCGCGTCTCCGGCATCGCGCGCGCCTATTCCGTCGCGCTCGACCCGCACAAATGGTTGCACGCCCCTTTTGAAGTCGGCTGCGTCCTGATCCGAGATGCCGCCGCGCACCGCGGCGCCTTCGCCGTCACGCAGGAGTATCTTGAGTCGACGTCGCGCGGCCTCGCATCGGCCGAATGGCTGCATGAATACGGCTTGCAGACGACGCGCGGCTTTCGGTCGTTGAAGGTCTGGATGGCACTCAAGGAGCATGGTGTTGAGAAGTTCGGCCGATTGATCGACCAGAACATGGCGCAGGCGCACTATCTCAGCCGGTTGATCAAGGAAGCCCCCCTGTTCGAGTTGGTCGCGCCGACGAGCATCAACATCGTCTGCTTCCGTTATCGCCCCCTGGGCCTGGAGACGGCTGCATTGAAGGCTTTGAACATCGAGATCATGCTGCGGCTTCAGGAGGAGGGCATCGCGGCCGTTTCGGACACGACCGTCCATGGCGAGCACTGCCTGCGGGTGGCAATCAACAATCATCGAACCCGGCGCGAGGATCTGGACATGCTCGTCGCAGAAATACTGCGTCTCGGGGCGCTGCTGACCGCTGGCTGCTGAAGCAATGACAATGCTGCGTCAGGGTAGCAGATGCTGCTGGTGAGGCAAAATTGTCAAACACGAGTGGACGATCGTCTACATGAACAGATCGACATCTGAATTCAGCGAACGGGGCTTTATACAGACGGTGCGCGGCTGCCGGCCAATCTGTCTGACGTGAATGAGCGCCCCTTGCATCAGCTGGACGTGAGGCGTCGCCACCCGTCGGCCCGGAACCACTGCGCGCCCGGCGCCTTCCTGGGTCATTAAGAACTCAGCGGCAGCACCACGATCGCCGCTTCATAGTGGCGGGCTCAACGAAAATCCTACGGCGGCAGACGACAAGACCAAGACCGATGGACGTGGTCGCGTGGAGGTCTTTGGCAGCGAGCCTTGCGAGGTGAGGTACTTCGCGTTGAAACACAGTCTTTCCGTAGACAAGGGCCGAAGATTGCGGCCCACAGGCCCAGCCGTGAAGACGCCGACGCGGCTGCGGTGCGGTCGAAGGCGCGAGCCGTGGTCTGCACGATGCATTAGACTGGACAGGCTGCCGACCGCCGGCTCGGCAGCCTCTTAAGTAATGTATTGGACCAAAGGATCGTCAGCGTGATCGCTCTCGCCTGGACCCTCGCGGAGTAGTCCACGCCGTCAGCCATGGTGTGTAAGTCCTCCGCGGCATTCCTTTGTTGGCACCGATGCCGAGCCTTGCCCTCTCCGTTTCGCATGGCCGTTGGAGTTCCCGCTCCTTTTTGGCGCGCCCCATTCATGTGCAATAGCGGGAGGCGGCAAGGATCTGGCCCGATTTCACCATCCGACGTGCAGCCTCATAGGCTGGTCCAAATGCGCGATCGTAATTCACGCGGTCGACCTGACTGCGAACCAGCCCCGCCACCTCGCTCAGTCGTGCGCTAAGCTGCAGGCCTCGGTGATCGCAGCCCTCGATCGCGGCCAGCAGTTCGGCCGCTAGGATGTTATTCAGCGTGTCAATCATGGCCGCAAGCCGACGAGCACCGTGGGTGGCCATCGAAACGTGGTCTTCGTAATTGGCAACGGTTGGCACCGAATCCACCGATGCGGGAAACGCCTTCTGCCGGTTCTCCGCGACCATCGCCGCTGCCCCGATCTGCCCGCTCATGAACCCGGTATGCACACCTGGACCATCAGTCAGGAATGGTGGCAAGCCGCCTGAAAGACCTGCATCAATCATCATCGCAAGGCGTCGTTCCGACAGCGACCCGATCTCGCAAATCGCCATTGCAATAGTGTCAGCCGCGAAGGCCACTGGCTCGGCGTGGAAGTTCCCGCCCGAAACGATCTCGTCGCGTTCGGAGAAGACCAACGGATTGTCGGTGACAGCGTCAGCCTCTCGCATGAGCGTCGCGGTGGCTTGATCGAGCAGATCGAGACAGGCGCCATAGACCTGCGGCTGGCAGCGGATGCAATAGGGGTCCTGGACACGTCCCTCGCTCAGGGCCTTCGTGCGGAATTCGCTGTTCTCGATCAAGTCGCGCATACGCCGGGCGATCTCGATCTGGCCGGGCTGGCGACGCTGGCGATGGATGCGCTCGTCGAACGAGCGGGCCGAGCCCAGAACGGCCTCTGTGGTCAGGGCGCCGACGATCACGGCCGTGTCCAATGACTGCCGTGCCTCAAGCACGGCCGCCATCGCCATTGCGGCCGAGACCTGGGTGCCGTTCAAGAGAGCCATGCCCTCCTTCGGCTGCAGCGTCAGCGGCTCCAACCCGGCATCCGCCAACGCCTCAGCGGCCGGCATGACCCGGCCCGCCACCGAAACCTGGCCTGCTCCGATCATCGCGGCCGCGACATGTGCCAGCGGCGTCAGGTCGCCGGAAGCGCCGACCGATCCTTGCGAAGGGATGACCGGGAGTATGTCCCGGTTGAACATCTCGGTCATGAGATCGACCAGCATCGGCCGGACGCCCGAACAACCCTGCGCAAAGCAACCAATCTTCATCGCCAGCACCAGCCGCGTCTCGCCCCGCGACAGCGGCGGACCGGAGCCGATGGCGTGGGACAGAACGAGATTGCGCTGAAGGGCGAGGACGTCTTCATCGGGGATAATCGTTCCGGCCAGCCGGCCAGAACCGGTATTGATGCCGTAGAGCGCTCCGCCCCTGGCGATGATCCGCCCAAGCGCCTCGTGCGCGTCCCTGATCGCGTGCCGCGCCTCACCGCTCAATCGCAGTCCGACCGCACCCCGAAGGACTGCTTTCCAAAGCTCCAGTCCGTTCTGACCGGTCGTGATCTCAAGCGTATTCATTCGTGCCCCCGACTTCGATGAGCAGCTTGCCCGAGACCCTGCCGCTTTCCAGAAGAGCGTGGGCCTCGCCGATCCGCTCCATCGGAAGTTCGCCGGCGATCGGGATGCGAAGCCGCCCGGTCTCGATACTCCGCGCCACCTTGCGCACGGATGCGCGCCAGCCGCGGGAACCCGGCTCGGCATGGATCAGCTCGAATCCGGCAAATGACGTGGAGCGCTCATAGAGTTTCTTGCGGACATCGAAGTGCGGCTCTCCCGCCGCTTCCCCGATATTGATGAGATGTCCGAACGGGCGCAGCGCATCGAAACTGCGCGGCAGGATGTCCGCGCCGAGCGAGTCGATCACGAGATCAACACCCCTGCCCTGCGTGACTTCCATCGCCACCTCGACAAAATCCTCGCTGTCGCGCGCGATGACGCGATCGGCGCCGAGATCAATCGGCAGACGCGCCTTTTCGCTCGTGCTGACCGTCCCCAGCACCTGTGCCCCGGCATGGCGCGAAAGCTGCAAGAGCGCCAGGCCGACGCCGCCGCCGATGGCATGGATCAGAATGGTTTCGCCGGCCCTGATCTTTGCGGCTGTGTTGAGCAGGTGGTAGGCCGTGAGTGAGACAACAGGATAGGCTGCGGCCACGCGTAAACCAAGTATCGTCGGAACCGGCATGAGCAGTTCCTGTGCCACGGCCACCCGCTGCGCGAAGCCCCGCAGCATGTCCCTGCCGGTGATCGCGGCCACGTTCTGTCCGACCGTAAACCCTCTCACCCCCGCACCGCGCTTGATGATCCGGCCCGAAACCTCTCCGCCCAGGATGGCCGGATAGGAAACCGGGTCGGGGTAGATGCCCTGCCGTTTCTGGACGTCGCCCCAGTTGCACGCCGCCCATGCCACCTCTACGAGAACATGGCCGTGGGGCAGATTCGGCTCGGGTACCTCCTGAATCGCCAGCCGATCCAGCCCGCCCGGCGCCTCTACGACCACAGCCTTCATGTCTCTATCTCCCTCGCTCGCCGCGTAGCCTCCGGGGCCGCTTACCTGTGGCCGGGCCGCAGTAGCGAGAGGGGCTCGGTATAAAACGGCAGCCGGCTCACGCGCGGTTGGTAGCTGCCGGCCTTTTCGCAGGCGATGGCGTGGTGGGCGATCTCTTCCATCGAGGCGAACCAGACGTCCCCTTTCTCGCGCCATTCCAGAAGCATCTTCTCGATGTGGTGCCAGCGGGTCAGTCGGCCCGTGAGAAAAGGGTGCCAGACCCCGACGAACATGCCGCCATGCGCATGGTGGGCTTCGAACTCGTCCTGGTAGTTCTGGATGCCCGCGCGGGGCGCCTTTACGGGCACCATGTAACCGAGATCGGGCGTATGCGCATATTGCGGATAGTCGTCAGTGCCCCAATGGGCGGGTAGCTCGACGAGCCGTCCCTTTTCGGTCTCGAGCATGTAGGGAATGTCGTCGCCCATGAGGGAAGCGTCATAGACGAAACCTTCCTCGATCAGCAGATCAGCCGAATGGCGCGAGAAGGAATACATGGGCGCGCGCCATCCGCGCGGTGCTCTTCCGGCGATCCGCGTCAGGCTCTCGCCCGCCCGCTGCAGCCAGTAGGCTTCCTCCTCACGCGGTTTGTCATGCGACATCTCGTGGATGTAGCTGTGCAGCGCGACCTCGTGCCCAGCCTCGACAATCTGTTCGACCGCACGCGGATGGGTCTCGGCGCACCAAGCGGGAATAAAGAAGGTCTGGGTAATCTCCAGCCTGCGCCAAGTTTCCAGGATGCGAGGAATGCCTATCTCCGGGCCGTAGCGCAACATAGAGGTTGCGGCGACCATGTCGGGCGCGCGCTGAGGATGGGCCGTATGGACGAGGCTGTCGGCATCCATATCAAAGGTGATGGAAACGGCGCATTTTGCATTGCCTGGCCACGGGATCGGATTGCGGATCATTAGACGTACTTCTCAAAGAATGGGATGAAGGTGGCCGGGTCGATCCACCTCTAGGTCGAAGTCTGTTGGGAATGCACGTGGCGCCAAGCATCCTGCCTGCCGCATCGACTGGCGGCCAGACAGCACAGAGCTTCTGCGATGATGCGCGCGGCCAGGACGCTGGTGCTGCCACTGCGGCTGTCGAAATCGGGCGACACCTCCACGACGTCGAAGCCGGCGAAGCCGTCGCGGCCGGCCACCCGCACGCCGCGAATGATCTCGCGTGAGGTCAGGCCGCCGGGTTCGGGGCTGTTGGTACCGGGGGCGTAGGCCGGATCGATGCTGTCGATATCGACGCTGATATAATGCTTGGCTCCGTCCCGTGTGGCCACCGCGAGAGCATTGCGCGTCACCGCGTCGATTCCCTCTTGCTCGACCTGCTCCATCGCGAAGACGGAAATGCCGAGCTCACGATAGAGCCGCGTCCATTCGGGCAGATTGCGTGGCCCCCGTGCGCCCACGATCGCCACCCTGCGCGGATCCACATGCTCGAGTTCACAGATGCGCAGAATCGGCGAGGCGCGGGTCAGTCGATCTCCATTGAGGGCTTCGCTGAGATCGAGATGGGTGTCAAAAACCACCAGACCCATCGGGCCGGCGTGATGTCGGGACACGGCGGAGACGGCCGGGTATGTAATGCCGTGATCACCGCCGAGGCTGAAAGGAACTGCGCCCTTGGCCAGAATCGCGTCCAGCCTCTCTTCAAACCTGCGGTAGCTCTCCGCATTGTCGCCGGGGACCACGTCGACGTCGCCGAGATCGGCGACACGCAGCGTGTCGAAGATATCCATGTCCCAGTCGAAATTATAGCCGCCAAACAACAGCGAGAACTTCCGAATCTCCTGTGGCCCGCGACGCGTTGCCCCGCCGCGGAACGTGGCGATTCCATCATACGGCATCCCGATCACCGCCGCATCCGCCACAAGCGTTGCAGGATCCCTGACATGCTCGACCGCCATAAACGGCGGCACGTCACCGTAGATCTTCTCTACACCCGCGGGCTGGAGAGCTTCCTTCTTCATTCGTCTCACTTTCCTCCTGCGCCGCGTTCCATCAGGTGCCGACTCAGCGCATCTCACGATCATAGGGCTGGCCGATCGCTGAGGGCGGGCTCGCCCGCCCCATCAGGCCCACCAGAGCGAGGATCGAGACCAGATAAGGCAAAGCCGCGAAGACCTGGAATGGGATCTCCGGATTGTTGAACTGTAACCGCAACTGGACCGCGTCGAAGAAGCCGAAGAGAAGACAGGCCAGGAAGGCGACCTTCGGCTGCCAACGGCCGAGCACGATCGCCGCCAGGGCGATGAAACCCTTGCCCGCGCTCATATTGTCGGAGAACAGGAGAACTTGGGTCAGAACCAAGTAGGCTCCGCCCAGCGCCGCCAACGCTGATCCCGTAATCACGCAGGCATAGCGGGTCCTCAGGACATGGATGCCGGCGGCATCCGCCGCCGCTGGGGATTCGCCCACGGCGCGGATCGACATGCCCGCACGGGTGCGGAACAGCAGAAAATGCACGGCGACCACCAGTAAGAGCGCACTGTATACCATCCCGTTCTGCGAAAACAGAACCCCTCCGACGATCGGTATATCGCTCAGGAACGGAACGGCGATGGGTCCGAACCCCTCCAGCGTCAGGCTGTTGCCTCCGCCGGGAAACAAGAGGCGCGACATGAAGGAGGTGAAGCCGGTCGCGAACAGAATGATCGCGATGCCGACGACGATCTGGTTGACCCTCAGCGTTATGCCGAGGATCGCCAGCAGAAGCCCCGAAATGACACCGAAGCCCACTGCCACGAACAGCCCAGCATAAGCGGTACCGAAATAGTAGCCTCCCACGGCCGCGCCGAAGGCGCCGAAGAGCATCTGTCCTTCGAGTGCAATATTGAAGACTCCCGCCCGCTCGCACAGAAGGCCGCCCATCGCAGCGAAGATGAGCGGGATGGAAAAGCGAAGCGCCGTGCTAAGTACATCGGCCAGCTGAGCGGGGTTGGTCAGAAACTCGAACATGGCGGTTGCCTCCTCAGCGGCTGCTGCGCCAGGCAACGATCCGGCGCTGCCAACGGTCGGGATGGAACTTCAGCGCCAGCCCCAAGGCCACGCACAGCACCACCAGACCCTGGAGGGCGGCGACCATGGTGGTGTCGATGCCGGTGGCGCGCTGCATGGCGCCCGCGCCCACTTGCAATCCGCCCAGGAAGATCGCGGCGAATATCGCGCCGATGGGGTTCAGCGCGGCTAGGAATGCCACAATGATGCCCTGCATCCCGTAGCCGGGGCTGAAATGGTCGAAAAGGCGGTACTTCAGGCCTAGCACCTCGAACACGCCGGCCAGCCCGCCCATCGACCCGCCGAGTGCGAAACTGAGGACCGTGAGCCGCTTGACGTTGAGCCCGGCATAGGCCGCGGCATGCTTGTTGTGGCCGACGACCTGGATCGACTGACCCAGCGTCGTCTTCCAGAACATCACCGCGACCACGAGCGCAGCGATCCACGAGATCATGATGCCGACATGTGCCTGCGTGCGTGGCAGGAAGATCGGCAGGATCACCTCTTCGGGCACTTCGCGTGAATAAGGATAGGGCGCACCCGGTTCGATCAGCCACATGTGCAGCACGGCACCGATCAGGTTCACGGCTACATAGCTCAGCAGCAGCGAGGTGATGATCTCGTTGGTGCCGCGATAGGCCTTGAGCAGTCCAGGGATCGTTGCCCACAGGGCGCCACCGAGCGCGCCGACGATGATGCACAATACGATTCTGACCAGGCCGGGCAGATATTCGGGAAGGTAAAGTGCCGCAATCGTGGCAAAGAGCGCACCGATGTAAATTTGGCCCTCGGCTCCGATATTGAACAGGCCTGCTCGCAGCGGAATAATGACCGCGAGGCCAGCCAGCAGAAGCGGCGACATGCGCACGAGCGTGTCGCCGATGCCCCAATAGTCGGCGAACGCGCCACGGAAGAGCGCGCTGTAGCCTTCCAGCGGATCGCCGCCGGCCAGCAGTATGAGGATAGCCCCGAGCAGCAAGGCCGCGATCACCGCCCAGACGGTCTTCAGCAGAAAGACAATCCTGATTATACCGAGCAAACGGGCTTGGAACTGCGTTTCAGAGTCCGTCTGCGCAGCCGACGAGCGTACGTCACCCCTGTTCATGAATGTCCCTGCCCGTCATCAATAATCCCAGTTTCTCTGGCGTTGCTTCCGATGCGGGTAGTTCACCCACAATGCGTCCTTTGAAGATTACCGCCAGGCGATCCGCCACCAAAAGCAGTTCGTCCAATTCGCTCGAGATGTAGAGAATTCCCGCCCCCTCATCTCGCTGGGAAAGAAGGGTCCGCTGCACGAATTCGATGGCGCCGACATCGAGTCCCTTGGTTGGCTGGGAAACCACGAGCACCTTTGGATCGTCCTCAATCTCGCGGGCAAGGATGATCTTCTGCTGATTGCCGCCAGATAAATCGCGTACCCGCTGCGATACGCCCCGCATCCGCACATCGTAGCGCTTGGCTAGGTCTTCTGCATGGGTCCGGATCCGCGCATAATCCATCAACCCGAAATTTGAGTAAGGCGCCTGTCGATAGCCACGCAGCACCATGTTGAGAGATATGTCGCTATCGAGGTCCAGACCGACCTTCTGTCGGTCCTCAGGCACATAGCCGACCTTCAGCTTGTGCTTGCGTTCATTTGGCCCGTAGCTTTTCGTGTCCGTTCCCGAAATGCTGATCGTGCCGCCGGTCAATTCACGTAAGCCGACGACCGCTTCGGCCAGTTCGCGCTGCCCGTTGCCGTCGATGCCGACGATGCCTAGGATCTCGCCGCCGCGCACCTTGAGTGAAAGGTTGTGAAGCGCCTGAACCCCGCGGTCGTCCACCGCGCTTATCCCTTCGACCTCAAGAACGGGGGCACCGACTCTTGGCTTTGTATGTGCCACGTCGAACACGACGTCGCGGCCCACCATCACTCGGGCGAGTTCCCGGGGCGTGGTGTCGGAGATCTCAAGCTCGGCCTCTACCCGGCCCTGGCGCATGACAGTGACGCGGTCGGAAAGGTCCATGACCTCGTCGAGCTTGTGGGTGATGAGAAGGATCGTACGGCCGCTATCGCGCAACTGCCTCAACAGCTTAAAGAAAGACTCGATTTCATTAGGGGTCAAAACGCTCGTCGGCTCGTCCAGGATGAGCAGATCGGCTTCGCGGTAGAGCATCTTTAGGATCTCGACGCGCTGCTGCTGGCCGATGGGAAGCGTCGACATCAGCTGGTCTGGGTCGATCGCGGATCCAAGTTCCGCTGCCATTTCGGAGACGCGACGGCGGTCCTCGCCGAGATCAAGTATCTGTTTTCCGGGCAGGCCCAAGACCACGTTCTCGACCACCGACATAGTGTTCACCTGCTTGAAATGCTGATGAACCATGCCGATCCCAAGAGCCATCGCCTCTCGCGGATCGCTGATGGTGACTTCCCTACCGCGTGAGAGAATCCGACCCGCATCCGGCGTGTAGAGCCCGTAGATGATGTTCATCAGGGTCGACTTGCCGGCGCCGTTTTCGCCCAGGATGGCGTGGATGGAATGCTCGGCTATCTGCAGATTTACATCGTTATTGGCGCAGAATGGGCCGAACCGTTTAGTAATGCCTTCAAGCGTCAGGCGGTCGGGGGCTTCCGTCATCTATGGCGGTTCCGAACTCGTTCATCGTGAGGAACGCATCCCGTCAGCTGGGCTGGGCGGGATGCGCGGTGATGTCGATCACTCAGTGGCGAAGGTGAGCTCGCCCGACTTAATCTTCTCCACCGCCTCCAAAGCGAGCGCGCGCACCTCCTCGCTCACCTCATCGCTGAACGCTCCGAGCTGATCCTCGGAGGTCAGGTGGATCACGTAATCCTTGGCTTCAATCGTGCCGTCCTTGTGCATGCCGACTGCCCAAGACAGACCGCGGGCGAAGTCCAGGCGCGCCGAAACGAGATTGGTGTCCGATTCGTGCAGGATGCCAACCGTATGGATGCCTCGCTCTTCAGCGGCCTGCGCGACGCCGACCCAGCCCGCGTCAAGATAAGGAAGGATAACATCGACATTCTGCGAAATCAGGTTGAACGAGGCTTCTTTGGCCTTGGCGATATCCGCCCAGTCATTGGTGTATGCGACAAGAACCTCGCCATCAGGTTTGGCAGCCTGGAAGCCTCGGCGAAAACCATCAACCACGTTGGTAAAAGCTGCGAATTCCTGTGCGCTCAGCGCTGCTGCGACGCCCGTTTCGCTTACGTGGCCCGCAACCAAGCCAGCCAGATATCCGAACTCCGGATTGTTGTAGTTGATCGTGGTGACGCCTTCGGTGGGGGCGCCGTTGAGCACGATCACTGTTGTCTCGGGAAAGTCTGCCGCGACGCGTGCGGCCGCGTCTGTGTATTCGCCGCCGGCCCCTACGACGATGTCGTAGCCACGCCGGGCATAGTCCGACATCACTTCTACCTGCGTGGCCTGAGACACGTTCTCCGTATAAGCAGTTTCTGCACCATGTTCTTCTTCGGCCATTACAAGGCCATTGTAGACGTTTTCGTTGAATGCACGGTCAGTAATGATCCCCGGCAGGGCAACCGCAACACGCGGCCCTTCGGCCAAGGCCGGTTTGCTTGCCAGCACGCCCGCCGCGGCGGCTGCGGCCAGGAAGGTGGCGCTTTTGATGTATGATGACATGTTACCGTCTCCTTGTGGTGATACAGTTGCTGTCGCTTGACTCATCTACCGGCAAACTCTCTTCTAAGTGAGTCTGTCACCAAGGCGACGAACTCCTCGACAAGCAGCTCACCGATCTCGCGCGATGCCGTCTTGCCGGAGGACAGACATCCGGATTTGGGCACCCACTCCGGGTTGACCGGAAAAAGATCGTATGGTGGAAATTCGGGTGGTGACTCGTCCGCAATCCGGAACATATCAACCAGTTCCGGGTAGCAGTAGAGCATCATAGCGGTCTCGAGAATACCGCCATGCTCCAGATCAAGCCCGGGAGGGTTGCTTATGCCCGCATAGATCGCTTGCATCGTTTCCGGCTTGATGCGCTCGGCGTAAAGCATTTTCACAATGCGCACCTCCTGGCCCCTCATCGCCAACGTCTCTTGAGCGCGGTGACAGGCCTCGTCCAGGAAGAATCTGTTTTCGAAGTGACTGTCGATTACCGCGATCTTGCGGGCGCCATGGCGCCCAATCTCGACAAGCACGTCATGCACAAGGGCAATCAGCGTTTCGGCGTTGAGGCTGGTGGTGCCGCAGCGATGCGGCCCTCCCCCGGTCCGCACTTGCGACCGCGCGCCGTAGGTGATGGGCTCGGCCACCACAGCGTCCAAATTGTCGGCGGCCCGGCGCGCCACATAGCTCGCCATCAGCCAGTCAGTTCCAAGTGGCAGGTGAAAGCCATGCTGCTCAACTGCGCCGACGGGCACAATCACAATGGCGTCGTCCCGGATGCGGTCCTCGTAGATGTCCCACGATAGTTCCGACATCATTCTGCTGATCACTGCGCCCCCCCATCTTCCGTGCCGCCTCTGGCAAGACGCACCAGACAAGCGTCCCAGTCCGTCCCAACGTCAACGATCCTTCCGTTCTCGGGCACTGAATCCTCGACTGCGGGCATTACCGACTCTCCATCGGTGGTTGGCAACCCGGTCCCGGTAGGCAAGGTGCGCGCTTGATGAGGCTAACCCCGAAACGCCTCTGGAATTACCGATGAATTTGCGCAATCATACTTGCGTTCAATCGCAAGGAAAACTTGTGCACGCCCTTCATCTGTCAAATCTGGACATCAGACAGCTGCGGTTGTTCGTGTCGATCGTCGAGCACGAAGGCCTGTCTGCCGCTGCTTCGGCCCTCGGCATCGACCTGACCGCAGCCAGTCGCGCGCTCTCAAGCCTCGAAACCCGTTTCGGCACCCGCTTGTGTCAAAGAGGACGCGGAGGGTTCGCTCTGACATCGCAAGGCAAGGCCATTTACGAGCAGGCTCAGCGCCTCATCCAGGAGTTAAGCGAATTTGAGACCACTGCCCGGATCGTCAGCCAGGCGGTCAAAGGACGGCTGCGTCTCGGCCTGATCGACAACACCCTCTCCAATCCGAAGGCGCGCATCGTCCAGGCGCTGCGCACGGTCACGAGGGCTTACCCCGACATGTTCGTGGAGTTGTCGCTGATGTCGCCGCCGACGATCGAGATCGCCTTGCGCGAACGACAATTGGACGTGGCCGTCACCGCGCAACCCAACTACCTCAGCCCACTGACTTATCTTCCCGTCTTCTCCGAAGAGCAGCGGGTGTTCATCGCGCGCGACCACCCCGACAGAGAGGCGATCGAGGCCGCGCTCACCACGCCCGACATGAACGGCAGACCCATCCCGTTCATCGCGCGGCGCTACAAGATGCCCAGCTTCAACCGAATGGAGCGAGCCTATCCGCTGGTTCCGGTGGCTACAGTCGATAATATCGAGACGATCACGACCCTCATCGCCGCGCATGTCGGTGTCGGCATTATACCAACCCACTATGCCGATCTGATGCAGTCGTTCGATCTGGTGGAGATCGGGGTGCCGATGGCACCCCTCACCGTAACCTTCTACATCGCCTATCGATCCGACATGGCCGAAGAGCCGACGATCAAGGTTTTTCGAGAAGTCCTGCTCGGATCGCAATCCGAGACCGGCAAGGACAAGGCAGCGATTCTTGCGCGTAATAACAAGTGAGCTTGCATTCGCCGTCGCTTCTACCACTCTTCAGCCGCGGCCAGACTTCACGTCTGCGGCGAACGTCAGGGTCGTCAGCATCGCGACCATCGAGAGGTTCACGTGACTAATCTTTCGCCAAATCCAACGGCTGCGAACGCAGCCGCGCCGATCCACGTAAGCGCGGAATGGGGAACTCTGAAAGAATGCGTCTACGGTTCGCCTGATCGCTGGGTCATGCCGATGTTCTATGGCGATTCAAAGCAGCGCGCTTTCGGCGACTTCCACGACTTCTGGATCAAGAACCAGGGGCGCGACGTCGCCGACGTCGACCCCGAGCGCTTCGCCGGGTTCAAATCTCAGATCCAAGGTGCGATCGACTTCCTGCGCGGCCAGGGCGTTCGCGTTCAGGTCGCATCGGATCTGGCGCCCGAGGACCTGAAGTTCCCTCGTGGCGAAAACCACGGCGTGGTCACGGGCTGGATGCGCGACCCTTTCGTTACAATCGGCAACAATGTGATCGAGCTTGCGCCTCGCTCGCTGTTCCACAGGCGGCAGCGCTTCGCAATCCGTCCGATCTTGGCCGAAACGATGAACCGCGGCGCGCGCTATTTCGCACAGCCTGACAGCGGCGCCGTGGAAAGCCGCGACGAGCCGGGTTGGGGATATCTGGAAGGGGGCGACATCTTCGTCCTGGGGCAGAAGATCCTCGTTGGTCATTCCGGCGGCTGCAGCAACCCAGAGGGTGCCAGATGGCTCCAGCACATGCTCGGCCCCGACTACGATATCGAAGTGGCTCCAATCGATCCAATGTTCCCGCATCTCGATTGCGTGCTGAGCACACCCCGCGAAGGCGTGACAGTGGTATGCCGCGAAGCTTTCCCTCAAGGGCTACCGGAGCATATTCGCGAGTGGGATCACATCGTCGTCGACAAGTTCCACGCCAAACGCCACATGGCCTGCAACAACCTTATTCTGGACGATCACACGGTCGTCGTACCGTCGGTGGATGCGCTGGATCACGTTGCGAGCGAGTTGCGCAACCGCAATTTTGAAGTCATCCGGCTGCCCTACAATTATCCTTCGGACTTCGGGGGATCTTTCCGTTGCGCGCACCAGCCACTCATAAGGATCTGACCGGCAGACGGCACACGGAAGGGTGAACGCGATTTGAAATCCATTTTGCTCAAAAACGCCGAATGCGTCGTAACGATGGACGAGGACCGACGGGAAATCCCGGGCGGGGGGGTCTATATCGAGGCATCGCGGATCGTCGCGGTAGGCCCCGCCGACGCGTTGCCCGTGAGCGCCGACGAGGTCATCGATCTCACGGGTCACGTGCTCGTCCCCGGCCTGGTCAACACGCATCATCACATGTTTCAGTCTCTGACCCGCGTGGTCAGGGCGGCACAGGATAAGGAGCTGTTCGGTTGGCTTGAGACCCTGTACCCTATGTGGTCTCACCTGACCCCTGAAATGGTCAATGTTTCGACTGAATTGGCTATGGCGGAGCTTCTTCTTTCCGGATGCACTACCGCCAGTGATCACCTCTACATCTACCCGAATGGGTGCCGACTCGACGACAGTATTGAGGCAGCCAAACGCGTCGGTATGCGCTTCCATGCAAGCCGCGGCTCCATGAGCCTTGGCCAAAGCAAGGGAGGACTTCCCCCGGACAGCCTAGTCGAAGACGAGGCTGAAATTCTGAAAGACTGCCAGCGTCTGATCGAGGCGTACCATGATCCAGCTCCTCACTCGATGCTGCGGATCACGCTGGCTCCTTGCTCGCCCTACACCGTCAGTGAAGCGCTGATGCGCGAGACGGCGCATCTGGCGCGAGCGACAGGGACACGGCTGCATACGCATCTGGCCGAGAGCCCTCGCGACTTGGACTATTCACGGGAGCGCTACAATCTGACGCCGAGCGAATTCGTCGAGAAGCTCGGCTGGGTCGGCAAGGATGTGTGGCATGCGCACTGCGTTCATATAGACACAGCCGGTATCGGACTCTTCGCCAGGACCGGTACCGGCGTTGCGCACTGTCCCTGTTCAAATATGCGCCTTGCCTCTGGCATCGCCCCGGTTCGAAGCATGTTGCAGCACGGCATCCCCGTCGGCCTCGGCGTAGACGGATCGGCCTCCAGCGACGCAGGCAACCTGATGGCGGAGGCGCGGCAGGCGCTGCTTCTACAACGCGTGGGGGGTGATCCCCGGGCGCTCTCTGCGCGCGATGCGCTTGAACTCGCCACACGGGGCGGGGCCAGGGTCCTGGGCCGGGATGATATCGGCGTTCTTGCCCCTGGAATGGCAGCGGATATGGTGGCTTTCGACCTAAACCGGATTGAATACGCGGGCGCCCAGCACGACCCGGTCGCCGCCCTGGTGTTCTGCGCGCCTACGCCGGCTCGCCATGTGATCGTGAACGGCAGCCCCCTGGTAGCGGACGGCGCCTTCACCGCGATCGATCCCGGGATACTGCTCGAGCGCCATAATGGCCTTGCGAGGGTTCTTGTTGGCAACACGTGACGTGTCCGGACTTAACTCGCCCGCGCCAGCATTGCCCGCAACAGAACGTTGCAGCCTGCAGCGAGATGTTCTTTGCTGGCATATTCGGCGACGTTGTGGCTGATCCCATTGCGACAGGGTATGAATATCATAGCCGATGGCACCAGCAACGCAATGTTGGCCGCGTCGTGCAGCGCCCCACTTGCCATTTTGCGGTAAGGGACCTGCGACGCCTTCGCAGCGTCCTCCAGCACGCCAATGCAATCTTCAGCGAACATCGTCGGCTGCACCAAAAATCGTTCGAAAACTTCGATCTCGCAGCCATATCTGTGCGCCAGTTCCTCACAGGTCTGGCGGCAGCGTTCACTAAGCCTCTTGAGAACAGCAGCGTCGGGATGCCGGATGTCGATAACGAACTCGGCTCGTCCGACCACCGTGCTTGGACCGTCGGTTGCCGTGCGGAGCCGTCCTACGCTAACCCGTGCATCGGAGCCTTCCGCCCGTCCGACGTCATTGACGCCTACGAGCATCGAGGCCGCGGCCAGCAGCGCGTCGCGGCGGGCACAGAAGGGCGTCGTTCCGGCATGAGCATCGGAACCGGTAACTCGGGCGTCCAACCAGCACAGTCCCTGCACCCTCGTCACGATGCCCACGGCGGCCCCGCAGGCTTCCAGTACCGGCCCCTGCTCGATATGAAGTTCGAAGAAGGCATCCATGGGCAGTTCTTGGCGCGAGGCACTGCCGCGCCAGCCAATGGCTTCTGCTTCGTCTGCGAATCGCCGGCCGTCCGTCGACATCGTCGCGTCGAGTTGCTCGTCTTCGATCCGACCGGCGAACCATGCCGATCCAAGCATACCGGGCGCGAAACGAACCCCTTCCTCATTCGTCCAATTGATCACCATGAGGGGAGCTACGGTTTCGATGGCCGCATCGTTGAGCGTTTCAACAACCTCAAGCGCCGCGAGCACGCCCGACACCCAGTCGAACCGGCCTCCATGCGGCTGAGTGTCTAGGTGGCTTCCAGAGGCGACCGCCGGCCGCGCAGCATCACGGCCCTGGCGCCGGGCGAACATGTTGCCCGCACGATCGGAGCGAACTTCCATCCTCGCTTCCATGCACCACCGCGCAAAAAGATCACGCGCCGCCGCATCTTCGGGGGTGAGCGCCAAGCGGCAACTGCCCGTGGTGTTGACAGGCCCGATAGCCGCCATCTCCATATGGCGCGCCCAAAGACGATCTGCGTTTATCGCGGGGATGCTGTCGCAAGAAAACAACGGCATGTTCATCCTCAATTATTTCAGGGAAATCAGCATCGAACATCGGCTAACCTGGAATTAGATAATGGCCGAGACCGCCTTGCCGACGCCCGGAAGGTGCCAAATAGACCTTTCTTGGGGCTCACTAAACGCTTCGCACTGACGTCCCAAACCGACACAGTCCTGTCTCGCACGGAGCGGGCACTCGCCGGAGGCGAAATCTCCTTCAACTGCCCCGCAACCATCGTCAGAAAAACCAAATCATCGGGAGTAATTTTTCATGACCACTCACGGCTATGAAAGCGGCCGCCTGAATTTACCCTTCGTTGGCATCTGCACCTTCGCAAAGTCGGAGTACGTACCGGACTGGGAAAACATCAAGGCGGACGTGGCGATTTTGGGCGCACCATTCGACTTTGGCACCCAGTGGCGACCAGGTGCCCGGTTTGGCCCACGCTCCGTGCGCGATGCTTCGACCCTGTTTTCCTTCGGTCATGGCGGCGCGTACGATTTTGAGGATGATATTACCTATCTTCAAGCGGGAGCGAGCAGGATCGTTGACCTTGGAGATGCCGATATAATCCACACAGACACGATGAAGAGCCACGCCAATATAGAGGCCGGCGTGCGTGCAATTTTGAAGTCCGGTGCGCTCCCGGTGGTGATTGGCGGGGATCACTCGATCAATATTCCATGCATAAATGCATTTGATGACCAGGATCCTATCCATGTGGTGCAAATCGACGCGCATCTCGATTTCGTGGACGAGCGCCACGGTGTGCGATTTGGCCACGGCAATCCGATGCGGCGGGCCGCCGAGAAAGCCTACGTCAGTGGCCTCACACAGCTGGGGATCCGCAATGTCTCATCCACCGCGAAAGAAGGCTATGATGATGCTCGTCGAATGGGTTCCGACATCCTTTCAGTCAGACAGTTACGTAAAATGGGCGTCGAGCGCGTCCTCGAGCGCGTGCCAACGGGCAAGCGCTACTATGTCACGATCGACATCGATGCCTTTGATCCGTCCATTGCGCCGGGCACCGGCACCCCCAGCCATGGCGGTTTTCTTTATTATGAAGTGCTGGAATTTCTCGACGGGCTCGCCAGACGTGGGAACATTGTCGGCGTAGACTTGGTCGAGGTCGCGCCTGACTACGATAGAACTGGAACAACCGCGATCCTAGCGGCACAAATTCTGATGAACCTGATCGGGCGCATCCTCCATCACCGGCTGAGATGATCGATTGATTTTGCTGGGGCAGCCGGGGGTCGCTGCAGAGGAAAGGGTTGCATCCAAGCCGGCTTCAATTCGTCCGAAGTCTTTGGGCCCCGGCGCGGGCTGTCGGGACGATGCCCGGCTCCGCGGCCCGTGTATTTTCAGCTTGCCTCGACGGTCTTTGATTTAACTGACTGAGCCATCACGCAGAGAAGCTCAAACATGATCGTTACGCCGAGATATGCAGTGCCGCCGCTTGCGTCGAATGGTGGCGAAACCTCAACCAAATCGGCACCTGCGAAATTCAAGCCACTCAGCGATCGGACCACTTGAAGTCCCTGATACGAGTTCGGTCCACCGATCTCTGGCGTGCCGGTACCAGGAGCAAAGGCAGGGTCGATGAAATCGATATCATAGGTGACGTATGTCGGCCGGCTTCCGACGATCTCTCGTGCCTCAGTCATGACATCCCCGGGACCACGAGCGTGAAACTCTTCGATATCGATGACTCTAATGCCTTGAGACCTTGCGAAATCGCGATCCTCTCGATCATACGTTGTTCCGCGAATGCCGATTTGGACCATGCGATGAGAAAGCTGGACTCGACCAGCGTCGTCGACGCCTTGACCGACCTGTCATCCTGTGCGGCGTGCCCGACCATATACGCTCGGACAATGGGCCGGAATTTATCGCCAAGGAAGTGCGACAATGGATCGTCGCCGTGGGTGCCAAAACCGCGTTCATCGAGCCCGGCAGCCCATGGGAGAACGGCTACTGCGAGAGCTTCAACGCCCGACTTAGGGACGAACTCCTCAACGGCGAGATCTTCTACTCGCTGGCCGAGGCGAAGGTCGTGATCGAAAGCTGGCGTCGCCACTACAACACGGCACGTCCGCACTCGTCATTGGGCTACCGCGCGCCGGCACCGCAGGTTCTGCAATGGCCGGCTTCGCCACCCGGACCAGCTTCGCCGGCCACGCCAGCCTTGGCGCAAAGGCCGCTCATGAACTAAGATTTGCCCTGGACCACCCGGTGGGGGCCGACCAATATTGTGACCTTCATCAATCGAAGCCGGGAAGTGTTTCCGGTAGCGAAGATTCTGGTGCCCACCGTTGCGGTATGGAGTTATGCGCCGCGATGTTGCGCCATCGGCCCAGCGCGTTTCCTACGTCCGATGTCACGTCAGCAACGCTTGTTGCCATGGCTCCGCGCAACGAACCAAAAAGGAGGGCACGGCCTTCGAAGCCACCACTATCCCTCAGGATGGTCGCGGCAACCTGCACTCCATTCTCCACATCCGCAACTCGCTGATCCAGAGCCGCCCGCTGCTGGCTGACGAACTCCACATCTTTAAGATGATCCCGCTTCGCCGACTCCAGTCGGGCAGATTGGGCAGTGATGCTCGCCTCTCTCTCTACGATTGCCCGATTTACCAATTCCAGAGCGGCTTCGCGGCGGTGTAAATCGGCGGACATGGTGTTGATCTCAGCTAGCCGACGTTCGGCTTCCTCCCTCAATTGCAGCATCATTGCATGCTCAGCAGACGCGGCCTTTCGGTCCGCTTCGGCGGATTCTGCAGCAAGCCCAGCCGCCCTCTCCGCCTTTTTGATTGCGCGATACTTTCTAGGAGCGAGGTGTTCCGCGTTCGTCTCCGTTCGTGGCCGACCTCGTACAAGACCAAGTGGTTCGCAGATCCGCCCAGCCCAATCCTGAAGATCAGACAATTTCTGAGGTTGTCCGAAATGCTCTCGAACAGACACCCACCGGGCGGCGCCGGACGTGGTGTATTTCGAATAGCTCGGAGCGATGAAAACGCTCAAATGGGGCGTCGTCTCATCCAGATCGAGACGCCAACAGGCGATCGTCCAGTGCGGCTTGCGAGTGCACCCGATCAGTACGGTTGCAAGAAAATCAAGGATTTTGTCCGGATCGTATCGCTTGAGCTTCTCGTGCGCGGAATCTTGGACCCGCTCGGCGAGAGCCGCCCATCTGCCGCGGAGGCCTCGTGGCAACTCCGCGGCAGCGTTATTGTCATCATCGTCGGTTAGGTAGTTAGTCGTGAACGTGCCCTCGATCAGCGCGCCGAACGTCGCAGTGCGGCGGTCGCTGTCCGACCGACCAGCGTCTGTCATATTTGGACTTCTCGAAAAGAAGTCCGGAGATGCCGTGAACAGGAGCTCGGCGCCTATTGCAGCGCCTCTTCTGAGCCGCAAATCTGCGGCATCGACCGCGGCATACAAGCTGCTTCTCACGTCGAATGGCGAAACCCACTGTCCTGCGACATCCTCAGCTCTAACGCCTCCGGCGAGTACAAGCGGTCGAAGCGCGGGGTCGCAATGATCGAGATCATGAGCTCCGGATCGCCGTCCATGCTTCGTTCGCGATCCGGCATTCGCGGCGTCTCTGATCGGCTCGTAGCGGACGGAAATGTAATTCGGCATCGGGGCCTCCTACGGTCCCCATCCATTTGTCTTACTGCCTCGAAAGCCAGAAGCGAAAAATCCGCCTCCAGGCCGACGGCACCTGTGCGGAAACGAAAATCGCTTAGTGAGCCTAGACGATTCTGGAGCCCAACGCATGGCAGTGGGACCAGTGCCATGCGTATTTCGCTACAGCCACTTGGGCGGTCCGCCTGCCGATGCCGCCTGTTACACGGCCGCGGCTAGGGCTGTTGAAGAAGTCACCCGCGTTCGCAGACGAAGCCAGAATCGTCGCCGTTGTGGATGTAGACTTGTCCGACGAGGCGGCCGGCGGTGCTGATTGCTGCCCATCCGCGACCGCAGGCGGGGTCATTCTCGTCGTGTCCCTCCCACGAGAATTCTGCGGCGGATCCGTCGCGTGCGCCGTAGCGGACGTCGAGGAAGCCTTTGAGCGTGCCGAAGGCTATCTCGCCATCCGCCGCGCCATTCGAAGGTTGGATGCGCCTCCTCGACCAGGTCGCGGAAGTTACTATCCCAGTTGTCCATCTCGACAATGCGCCAGCAGCCGGCGAAGGCTTTGGCGAAGACGGGGATCTTGGCCATCAGCCGATGTCCATGGTGTGTTCCGGAAGCCGCACCAGATTATAGGCGGCGGCCGCGAAGGTGAAGGCCCATCCGACACGGTCGCGATCGCGGACCTTCGTCTTGTCCCGCCCGGCGACCGCCTTGATCCACCCGAACACCTCCTCGATACGCTTGCGGATGCGCTGGCTGACGAGATAGCCGCCACGGCGCGTTGTACGTCCGTCAATCGCCGAACGTCGGCCGCTGACGTTCTGCGCCACATGCGGCGTCAGTCCCCAGGAATTTCGCAGCGATATCGCCTTTCAGCAGTCGGTCGCGGTTCTTGGAGAATGTCGGGTGGTCCCACGCCGCGGCATCGACGCCGATGCCGACAAACCAGCGGAACAGATGGTCGTATTCCAGCCGCTCCGTCAGGAGCCGCTCCGAGCGGATACACTAACCCTCGGAGCGCCGGCCGCTGCAGTGCAGCCTATGACGTGCCGGCCGACCTTTCGGTCGATTCCGCTCCCGTCGCGACCGGATGCCCCGTTGGTTCAGGATAGTGACGTGATCTGGAATGAAGCGCGCCCGCCAGATTCGAGGAACTTCTCAAAGTCCGCCCGTCTTGACTGATGCACCAAACCGACCAACATAGATGAAGCACAAACTGATGCGTTTGCGGCGAAAATGGCACCCGAATCCGCTTCGACGGGGCGCAGTTGATCCAGCTGGGGATCCAGGTTCTCCAGCCATCTTAAAATCACCAACTCTCTGAAACACCTAGTATTCCGGGCCTTACGCCACCGAAGAGCCTATGCGCTCGACGGGCGAGCTAGGCCCATCTGGGCTGGAATGCGATACAGGTGCTGGATATCCAGTGGATATGGCATATCCACTGGAGCCGCCCCATGCCCACGTCGAGATGAAGTTCGGCCCACCGCGATGAAGCGCTCCTCCGGTTGATCGGCTTCGCAAAGAACTTTGTGCGGACGGGTAGCCGGATGCGCGCGTCCTTCACCCGATATGCGGTCAGGATGATCTTGATTGGGGCCAGCAGACCCGATTGCAGAGTCGGATGCGGCCGCCGCTGTGGAAGC
>DASYHX010000084.1:0-3363 GCA_035998065.1 Pseudorhizobium sp. | reverse complement strand
CGCACATCGAGTCCGCCGACTCGACGTGACGAAAGACCCGGTCAGGCCCGCCATAGCTTGATCGGGTCTTTTGCATCTCAGGCACCGCCCTCCCCGTGCCGCCGGCACTCCTCACGGGTCCAGACGTCCGCAGCGCAAATGCCGACCACGGGTGGGTGAGCTGCACTAGCCCGCGACCAAGCCAGCTCTTGCCGTTGTCGTCCTTGCGCCAGTACGGCGTCTTCACCCACTTCAGCTTTCCAGCCTTCCAAGCCTTCTCCAGCCGAGCAATGGCCGTGTCGACGTTGTCGGCCAGCGTCTCCATCACCGGCTGCATCGTGCGGGAGGTTTCGTGGTAGACGGTCGCCATCGCGTAGGCGAGATCATTGGTCCTCGTCCCTCGCCTCTCCGCCTCGTCCAGGATGGCGGTGATGCCATCCACCTGCCCCTGCTTCAGCGACGTACCGGACACGCCGCGCTCACGACGCCGCAGCGCCGCGAAGAACGCTATGCGATCCACGAGCTCCGAAGGGGCGTCATCCTCGCGCAAGGCTTGCGGAGGAATGACAAGGTGCTAATTTACCAGACACAGTTTTAGCGGCTGGGATCATGAGGATCAGGCGATGCAGTATGATTGGACAAAGAACAGAACCCGCGTAACTTATCCTTTGTCCCAGGTGATCGACACACCGCGATCGCTCACAGCTACCTCAGGCAGCAGGGTGAGCATGATCCGATCAGCAGCACTGTTGCAGACAGTGTCCTGGCCGAGAAGGTTCGTCCTCACCCTCGCTATTCTTGTCGGCGGCACCGCGCTTGTTACAACGGCAGCGGCGGCCATATTAACTCAGCACGAGGCGCTTCACGCTCAGTTCTGTCACGAGATCGACTACTCCACCGAAGTGGAGCTCTTTGTTCGTGCTGCCTTGGGCTTAGTCGCACCAGATCCGTCATAGCGGCTTCTGAGACGTCCCGCGGCGGCAGGACCGTGGTTCAGAAAAAAGCTAGCTTCAGACAAAAGTCCTACCGCCTCGTTTGCGCGGAACCCCGGCTACAGATGAGCATTCTGCTTTTCATGGAACCGGGAGCGCACAATGAAGGTAGTCCTCGCGATCTTGGGCGGACTTAGCTTTTCCGTCATGACATTCGTTGGTGGGCTTGTAGCAGCCACCGTGTTCTTCAATGCAGGCGACGACAAGAAGCAACTGACCAATACAACCGACCTTTGGACGAATCGTCCTGTGCGGGTCGAGGTAGCAAAGAATGATTTCGAGCGCCTTCCAAGCCGCGCGCCGGTACCAGAACAGATAGCTACAGTCGAAGCTCTGCCTCTCCACGGTTCAGATCAGGACGTATCGATGGCCACTTCGGAAGAGCAGGCGGTAGCCGGGTTAGCACGTCAGCGCTTAGATGAAACGGTCACCGGATCAATCGCTCCCGCTGAAGAAACCGGGGTCGAAGCTACTGATGAGCTACTTCTAAGCGAAGCACACCTGGAATGGTGTTCGTCACGGTATCGCTCGTACCGCCCGCGAGACAACAGCTATACCCCTTACAGCGGTGGCCGAAAGCAGTGTCAGTCGCCCTTCTCCCGGCCTTCCGCATCTACCACCGACCTAGCGTCGGCTGACGAGATATCGCCGCCGCCGGTCGAAGAAGACAGTTTTCCTGAAGACACTGCTGAAACCGCCGAGCCTGCGATTGAACAGGCCGCGGCAGAATCCGGTGGGACGAGCTACGGAACCTGGGAGCATGCCCAATCTTGCTTCGCGCGCTACCGTTCTTACCGTCCAGAAGACAACACTTATCAGCCGTATGGCGGCGGCCCACGCCGCCAATGTAAGTAATGACCGGCGAGCGAATTGCTCGCCTTTGTCACACACAATCTGTCTCGGCGATGCTCTGCCTATGAAGTGCGAGAACCGCGATGACACCGGCGGGGTTCGTGAACATCATCCGCGGAGGCCGTTTTTTGGGCAAGTTCAATGTAAGACATACAAGCTCCTTCTCCTGAAGGAAGAGATAGGGCCAAAGCGGCTTTCTCTATTGGCGCCGGCACGTCATCCGCAGCCAGATCTTCGCCGCGCCAGACACACTGGCTCGCGGCCAAAGGAGATCCTGATCAGCAGAAGCGACCACGCCCGAAAAACGAGCACCATGGAGAGCACCAAGCGCCTGTGAGGCGCGTACCAGAGCAGCGGTTCTCTTGTCGTCGTTGTCCACGTCTGCGGCGGTCCAAGCCGCATTGCCCCGTGCTTCGTGGTAGGCCAGCGCAGCTGGAAGAGTGCCGTAATGGTCTGCCCTGGTCACTCCTTCGTCGTCGGCGCGAGTATGGTCACCAGCTCACGCGCGTCACGTAACCGGCGATCCAGGCCAATCAACGCGATCTTGCGTGTCTAGCCTCCCCACGTGCGGACGCGGCCGTTGTCTCCATCGCGATGATGCAGACCAGCTTGCCCGCATCCATCCGTTGTAGCATCGAGCGCAGCGCTGCCACAGGAGAGCTGTCGCCCAAGGAGATGACCTTGCTGTCCGGCAGCTTGTCCTTCACAGGGCCAGCAGGCTCCGGAAGTTTGTTAATCCGCTCGCCGTTGTCTGAGCCTTTCAACTCGCAACGGGCACATTCCGTGATTCCCACCCTCATAGAGCTTGAATGTGGAGCACCCGCAGGCAGCGCAGCATCACACTCGCGGCTCTTGCTTGGGAAAGCCGACGACGTTGCTCATGCGATGCCTCCAGATGTGAGAATGGCGTGGGACCCATTCCCGCAGCCGATTGTTTGGACTGCGGAAGGAGAACCATCATGAACGATCCCAAGAAGACAACCGCTACTCAGGGCACAGATGACACTGTCATGCCCAATGACGTTGCCGACGTCGCCGAGTCCGGCGAGGACGTAAACACGATCAGCGAAAACACAAACGGTGACGGGCAGCACAAGATCGAAGAGCACGCGGCAGAGATCGAGAAGGCGAAGCAGACGCCGGACCGGGAAGTGCCGCTTTCGACGATCCGCATGCCCCCGGACTGATGACGGAAGCGGTCAGCTTCCGTCATTATGAGCTTGGCCGCGTCGATTCAGCTCAGCTTCGATTGCAGCATTGGCTTCTTCGCCGTTGCTGATCGGATCTTCGCTGAGCTTTGACGCGAGCGACCGTCGCTCCTGCCAGGTGAGTTCCTGCCAGTTTGCCGGGATCTCACTTTGACCGCTCGTCGGAATTGGCGGCACCGTTCACCGGTTACCTCCAACCACCCTTCTGCGCATCGAGTCAGGATGGAGAGGGGCTGGAGCCCCTGCCCTCAGGCGTTCGTGACGACGGCGGACATGCGGACCAGCATCGGATCGTCAATCCGGATCCAGTTCGCACCGGTGGCGAGTTCGGT
>DASYHX010000080.1:0-4138 GCA_035998065.1 Pseudorhizobium sp. | reverse complement strand
AGAGGTGGCTCGGGAAATCTGCACAGCTAGGATAAGTGGAATTTCTGCCTGACTTCGGCTTAGATGCCGGGAACAGGAGAGACCATGACACGACGACCACGCCGGAACCACAGCCCGGCTTTCAAGGCAAAGGTGGCGCTCGCCGCCATCCGAGGTGAGCAGACGCTGGTGGAATTGTCCCAGCAGTTCGATGTGCATGCCAACCAGATCAAACAGTGGAAAGACCAGCTCCTTGAGGGGGCGACGGGTGTGTTCGGCGATGAAGCGAAGGCGGAGCCAACGGGTCCGACCGTCGATGTCAAAACGCTGCACGCCAAGATCGGCGAACTGACACTGGAGAACGATTTTTTGTCCGGTGCGCTCGGCAAGGCGGGATTGCTGGGCGGAAAGAAATGATCGACCGCGAGCACAAGCTATCCGTGGTGCGCCAGGCGAAGCTTCTCGGCTTCAGCCGTGGCAGCGTCTACTATCTGCCTCGTCCGGTGTCTGACGGCGATCTGGCCCTTATGCGCCGGATTGACGAACTGCATCTCGACTACCCGTTCGCGGGAAGTCGGATGTTGCAAGGGCTCTTGAGAGGAGAAGGTCTGGAGACCGGGCGGCTACACGTCGCCACGCTGATGAAGAAGATGGGTATCGAGGCGATCTATCGTCGCCCGAACACCTCCAAACCAGCGCCAGGGCACAAGATTTATCCCTACCTCCTGCGAAAGCTGGCGGTCACCCGACCCAACCAGGTCTGGGCAATGGATGTAACGTATGTTCCGATGGCTCGCGGCTTTGTCTATCTCTGCGCCGTCGTCGACTGGTTCAGTCGGCGGGTTCTGTCATGGCGGCTGTCGATCACGATGGAAGCAGCCTTCTGCATCGAAGCCGTCGAAGAGGCGATTGCTCGTTATGGCAAGCCCGATATCTTCAATACGGATCAGGGATCGCAGTTCACCTCCATCGACTTCACCGCCGTGCTGAAGAAGGCGGAGATCGCCATCTCGATGGATGGCAAGGGCGCGTGGCGGGACAATGTCTTCGTCGAGCGGCTCTGGCGTTCGATCAAATACGAGGAAGTCTACCTCCACGCCTACAAGACTGTGTCCGAGGCCCGGGTCGGCATTGGCCGATATCTGACCTTTTACAACGCCAGGCGCCCACATTCATCCCTTGACCGGCAGACGCCGGATCAGGCCTACTTCAACGCGCTGGCACCAATGATGGTGGCGGCATAATCGAGGCGGAAATCCACTTAGCGAAACGCCCGAAGCTGTTCAGACAAACCGAGCCACCTCTAACGTCAGGTGAGACAGCCTCTGCTACGTCGGCATCAGAGATGTGGTGAACGGCTCTCGTCTGCGGCGGGATCGGATGGCCGGGATTGGCGTAGAACGCCACTGTCGGGCCGATCTGCCAGTCAGCGGTCAAGTCGGTATACCCGACCTCACACACAGCCCTGACGGCATCTTCCGGGAAGCCGGTAGTCTCGAAGTCTACAACGCGGATCTTTTGCATTACGCGGCCTCCTGGCGCTCTTCGGTGTCAAGGAAATTGTCGAGCTTGTCCTTCGCCCAGACCTTCATCTGGATCCGGCGCTCGCCTTCGTTGAACGGTCGCGCTCCGGGCCACTCGCCAGCATCAAGGCAGCGGCGGATCGTCCGCAGGCACCACCGGACGGCGCGTTCGCCGCGGTCGATGTCGAACTCGTCAATCTCAACGTGAGCCGTGTCCGGTACGTCATCGTTCAGGACGTAGAGGAGCGTGAAGGTCTCGAAGGGAATGCCGAGGCCACGGCAGACCATGCGTGTGATCGCAGCCTGCAGGTAGTAACCGGCGTCGAAGATCTGCCGCTCGAGGAAGTCTTCATCGAACTTGCCAGCGGTTTTTAGGTCCGCGTAGACGCCATCAGCCTGTGGCAGCGCGTCAGGACGAGCGCGAAGCCAAATTCTCGTCTCCGGATCCTTCCAGAACATAGACCGTTCAATCCGGCCGTTGAGGATACCTGCCTGCACCAACGGGTAGCGGCTGGCGTCGGCATGGATGCGGCGGATGCGGTCGAACTGCTCCGGCGTGATGACCGTCAGCTTCCGCTTCTCGGCATCAGCCAAGAAAGCCTTGCAATCGTTCGCGTTGGCGTTCCACTGCCGGCGTTCCTTCTCAGGCAGCCCCATATCATCGGGACGATGGATAGGACGAACAACGAAGCGTTCGGAGAACACCTCATCCCCCAGGAGAAGGCAGTGAGCCGCCTTGCCGAAGTCCAGCGCCTTCGAGCTCTCCTGCTCGACATGATCCGAGTTTTGCTTCCAACGTCCCCAGAAGGCCTTAGGCGAACCGCCGTGCGTCGGGATCAGCCACTTCAAGGCGCTCTTCGAAACCGATGGCCCATCCAGCAGATCTGTCTTGCCGTGGTAGTCGTCCAGGCTGATGTGCGAATAGACGCCGTTGTTCGTGATGGTGCCCCCGGTATAGACGCGCTCACCTTCCTTAATGAACTTGGCGCCGGCCTTCTCGATGATGCTGGAGGCGATGCTGCCGACGTGCTGCTCCGGGCCGGCCGGATCGATTACCTTACCCATGTGATCTGCTCCTGATATTCTTTCGTGACCCGCTCCCAAGCCGGCAGGACCATTCCCGTGGTCCTGACGTAGGCGAGGAAGAGGGCTGGAATGGTTGTCGCTGCGACGGCGATCATTGACCGGCGGTTTCGCTTTGCCTGCGCCGCGGCGATCTTCTCGTTGATCTTGCGGAGGCGCTTGGCGGTTGGCGATTCGAATGTGCCGAGGTCGATTGCGTTAGGCAGAGGCATCGGACTGCTCCTTTGCTTGATCACGGAGGCGACGACGGGCACGCTGCGCAGTCCGTCCGGTGCCAGCAGCCAACCGCTCAAGGCGGCGCTGGCGGTCGCTGTCACGCGCAGGATCTGGCGTTCCGCGAAACTCGATTGCGCAAGAGGCGTGTTGGGTGCGCCATCCGCCGCGGAAGCGTTCAAAGTGCCCTTCGCCAACAGCGACGTCATTCCCGCAGCGGTAGCAAATGCCAGGGAAGCGGTTACGCATCGCCCTTCTCCTTCAGCACCTTCACCTTCGTGATGGTGGCCTCGTCCGGCAGACGCTTCGTTACGAGTTTGCGGGCCTGATCGGGGTTTTCGGCTGTGACATCGACGTGCTGACCGCTGGCGTGGACGCGGAAGGTTTTCATGCTGCTTCTCCCGTTTTCACAGGAGCGGCGATCTTCTCGACGCGGAATCCCATGTGAGCGGCAAGGCGCTCGAACATGCGCTCTGCGTTGCGCTCTAGGCGCTCTGGATCGCTGTGACGAACGCCTTCCGCCGCGTGCTTGAGAAGCAACACTTCGGACAAGGCGCGGGCCTCCAAGAACTGGTTGTAGGTGCTCATGCTGCCCTCCTGCGGGAAACTGTGTGGACTGGTGCGCCCATCATCGCGGCCTCAAGAGGCGTCGCTGGTCGACTGTGGGAGAAGACCTCGCCGCCGACGCGATCCGCACGGCGCTGGGCTTTGCCGGAGGTGCGGAACTCTTCCGCGTCTTCCGCCTCGTCGGACCACTGGTCGGCGTTCATCAGCCACTCGGTGCAGTAGGAGGGCGTCAGGCGCTGGATCGTGTAGCGGGTTTCGAAGGTCATGCTCCCCATCCTCAAATCGGCGGGAGACGCTGAACTCTCTCCCGCTGGCGCCTTCGGTTTCCCGTTGGCTGATGAGGAGAACATGCCATGTGGCAAAAAATATGACAAGTGGCAAATGCCATCTGGCAAAAATAATTGCCATGTGGCACAAGAGGGGATGCTGAAAAGAAACGATAGCGGCGAGGCAGCCGCAGCCTTCTACGACAAGCGGCGGAAGTGGCTGGACTTCACGTGCGAGATGTCAGGGCTATCGGATAGAGCGTTCCGGGTAGGGCACTGGCTTGCCAAGAAGATGAACGGCGATGACCAGTGCTGCTGGTACACTCAGCCACAGATTGCTAAGCTGATGGGGAAGTCGCAGGACTATGTCATCCGCGCCGTGGCGGAACTGGTCGACGCCGGCGTGATGATCGTAGTGAAGGATCACCGAAAACCGAACCGGTACTACATCCGCCTGCCGTTCGATTTCGGCTAGGGTCGCAGATTTGCCAGTCAGCAGGGTCGCAG
>DASYHX010000546.1:0-10667 GCA_035998065.1 Pseudorhizobium sp. | reverse complement strand
TATTTCGGCGTGTAGTCCAGCTCGATCTCCAGCTTCAGAAGCGTCGTGCGCAGCGTCTGGATGCCGTCTTCCTTGCCGCCGGCGATGACGATCATGCCGCCCTCGGCGACGCGCTGTAGAGCTTCGGCAACGCGTGCCTCGTTCTCACCGCGGTGCTTGCCGCAAAGCACCAGCGCCATGTCATAGCCTTCACCTTCGGCCAGCGGCTGCGCCCCCTCGCCAAGCGTCCTGAACAGCGGCCGGAAGGGCTGGACGGCGGAGATGGTCCCGGAAAAGCCCTCCGGCAACGCGGGGCCGCCTTCGGCACCGAGAAACAGCACGCGCTCGCCCTCTCCCGGCACAGGCACCGCCCCCGTGGCAAAGGGATGGAACAGGGTCTTTAGTGCTTCACGGCTCATCGCGTATGACCTTCAGTCGGTAGATACAGAAAAGGCGCGGGAGCTTCTCCCGCGCCTCCAGGGTTCGTCTTTGAAAGCTTACTCGGCCGCTTCGCCTTCAGCCTTCTTGATCTCCTGGCCGGTGGCCTGGTCGACAACCTTCATCGACAGGCGAACCTTGCCACGCTCGTCGAAGCCCATCAGCTTGACCCAGACCTTGTCGCCTTCCTTGACGACGTCCTGGGTTTTTGCGACGCGCTCGGAAGCGAGTTGCGAGATGTGGACCAGACCGTCACGGGCGCCGAAGAAGTTGACGAAGGCGCCAAAGTCGGCGGTCTTGACGACCGTGCCTTCGTAGATGGCGCCGACTTCCGGCTCGGCAACGATGGAGTGGATCCACTTGCGGGCTGCCTCAATTTCCTTGCCGGAAGACGAAGCGATCTTGATGGTGCCGTCGTCATCGATGTTGATCTTGGCGCCAGTCTTTTCGACAATCTCACGGATGACCTTGCCGCCCGAACCGATAACTTCACGGATCTTGTCGACGGGGATCTGCATCACTTCGATGCGTGGTGCAAACTCGCCAAGCTGCGAACGACCTTCGGTGATGGCATTGGCCATTTCGCCGAGGATGTGCTTGCGACCGCCCTGAGCCTGGCCGAGTGCAACCTTCATGATCTCCTCGGTGATGCCGGCGATCTTGATGTCCATCTGAAGCGAGGTGATGCCGTCGGCAGTACCCGCAACCTTGAAGTCCATGTCGCCAAGGTGGTCTTCGTCGCCGAGGATGTCGGAGAGAACCGCAAAGCGATCGCCTTCAAGGATCAAGCCCATGGCAATACCGGCCACCGGCTTTGCCAGCGGAACGCCAGCATCCATAAGGGCGAGCGAGGTGCCGCAGACGGTTGCCATCGAGGACGAGCCGTTCGACTCAGTGATCTCGGAGACGACGCGTAGCGTATACGGGAACTGTTCAGCCGACGGCAGCATCGGACGGATGGCGCGCCATGCGAGCTTGCCGTGACCAATTTCGCGGCGGCCCGGGGAACCCATGCGGCCCGTTTCACCGACCGAATAGGGCGGGAAATTGTAGTGCAGCAGGAAGCGTTCCTTGTACATGCCGGTCAGGCTGTCGACATACTGCTCGTCTTCGCCGGTACCGAGGGTCGCGACAACAATTGCCTGGGTCTCGCCGCGGGTGAAGAGCGCCGAACCGTGGGTGCGCGGCAGGATGCCGACTTCCGAAACGATCGGGCGAACAGTCTCCAGATCGCGGCCGTCGATGCGGCTCTTGGTGTCAAGAATGTTCCAGCGGACAATCTTCGCCTGCAGGCTCTTGAAGACGGCGCCGACTTCTTCAGCCGAATACTTCGCTTCGCCTTCTTCCGGCAGGAAGTGAGCCTTCACCTTCGCTTTGACGGCGTCGACCGCTGCATAGCGCTCTGCCTTCTGCGTATTCTTGTAGGCCGCCCGCAGTTCGGCTTCGAAATGCTGCAGCATTTCGGCTTCGAGAGCAGACTTGTCTTCCGGCTCGAATTCGCGCGGCTCCTTGGCGGCCACTTCGGCAAGCTTGATGATCGCGTCGATGACCGGCTGGAAGCCGCGATGGCCGAACATGACGGCACCGAGCATCACGTCTTCGTTCAGTTCCTTGGCTTCCGACTCGACCATGAGCACTGCGTCGCCGGTGCCGGCGACAACGAGATCAAGCGTCGATTCATCCATCTCGTCGAGATGCGGGTTCAGCACGTATTCGCCGTTGATGTATCCAACGCGCGCGCCGCCGATGGGACCCATGAAGGGAACGCCCGAGAGCGTCAACGCTGCCGACGCTGCAACCATAGACAGGACGTCCGGATCGTTCTCCAGGTCGTGCTGGACAACGGTGACGACGACCTGCGTGTCGTTCTTGTAGCCTTCCGGAAAGAGCGGGCGGATCGGACGGTCGATCAGGCGGGAAACCAGCGTTTCCTTTTCCGACGGACGACCTTCGCGCTTGAAATAGCCGCCCGGGATCTTACCGGCAGCATATGTCTTTTCCTGGTAGTTGACGGTCAGCGGGAAGAAGTCCTGGCCCGGCTTCGGCGACTTGGCCGAAACCACGGTGGCGAGAACGACGGTTTCACCGTAGGTGGCCAGAACCGCGCCATCGGCCTGACGGGCGATCTTGCCGGTTTCCAACTTCAGCGGGCGTCCGGCCCACTCGATTTCAACGGTATGAGTATTGAACATGTCTCGTCCTTCATAGCGCCGCGGCTACCGATGCGGCAGCATGCGCAAGCGCTGGCTGTGACGTGTCACGGGCAAGACAACGGGAGGCTTTCGTTCCAAAGGATGGTTTGACCATCCTCTCGCAGAGCCAGACCAAGCGTCTGGCGAAAGCATCCGGCAATCCTGCCCCATGGCAGGTCAGCGGTTGAATTGGCGAAGCCGGCCCATCCGGTCCGCCAGTCTCCGGCCCTCGGGCCGATCTTCGGTTTCCCGAAGATAAGAATGGCGGGCGTCTTTTGTGAGACGCCCGCCATTATAATTTAGCGGCGGATACCCAGGCTGGTGATCAGCTTGGTGTAACGGGCCTCGTCCTTCTTCTTGACGTAATCAAGAAGCGAGCGGCGGCTGGAGACCATTGCGAGAAGGCCACGGCGGGAATGGTTGTCCTTCTTGTGGCCCTTGAAGTGCTCGGTCAGGTTGTTGATACGCTCGGTCAGGATCGCGACCTGGACTTCCGGAGATCCGGTATCGCCTTCGGCAGTTGCGTATTCCTTGATCAGCGCAGCCTTGCGCTCAGCAGTGATCGACATCGGACAGATCCTTTCTTGATGAGGAACATGGGGTCGCCAAGGGCCGGGATGTCGTCCAGCCATGGCCGTGAATGAGCAAATGCGCTGCCATAGGCATTGCCTGCTGGCGCTGCCTATACTCTATAACCTTGCCAAAGGGAAGGGGCGGGCTAACCCTCAGCCGAACACCCGCTTCGGCCGGAACTCGCCCTGTCCGATCTCTCCGATCGCCACCAGCTTTCCACGGGCGGTCGCATAGGCATCCGCCTCCGCCGACGGCGCGTCACGACCGCGCAGAATGATCGGGTTGCCCATGCGCAGGCGGTGGGCCTGATCTTCCGTGATCGCCAGATGTGGCAGGCTCGACAGCGCTTCGGACGTCTCCATCAATCGGGCGTCGAGCGCCGCCAGGCGTTCGTCGCGATCCTCGATCGCCTCCAGCGCGACGAGATCGGCCAGCGGGACCATTCGGTCTTCAGCAAAGGGTGCGACGAAGGTGCGACGGAGCGCGGAAATATGCCCGAAACAGCCGAGATCGCGGCCGAAATCTCGGGCCAGCGCCCGCACATAGGTACCTTTGCCGCATTCCACTTCGAAATGCGCCGTATTGGCGTCCGGACAGCCGAGCAGCGTCAGCCGGTGAATCTCCACCTCACGCGAGGGAATCTCCACCGTCTCGCCATCGCGAGCGAGATCGTAGGCACGCTCGCCTGCGATCTTGATGGCCGAAAACTGCGGCGGCACTTGGCTGATCGTGCCGGTATAGTTCGGCAGAAGGTTGCGGATCTCTTCTTCCGTCGGACAACTGTCGGAGGTCTGCGATACCTCGCCCTCCAGGTCGTCCGTGAGGCGCTCCTCGCCCCAGGTGACGGTGAATTCATAGACCTTGCGGCCGTCCATCACGTACGGGACTGTCTTGGTCGCGTCGCCGAGCGCGATCGGCAGCATGCCGGACGCCAGTGGATCGAGTGTGCCCGCATGCCCGCACTTCTGCGCATTGAACAGCCACTTGATCTTGGAAACGGCCTCCGTCGAGCCGAAATCGACCGGCTTATCGAGGATCAGCCATCCCGAGATGGGGCGGCCCTTGGGTTTGCGTGGTTTGGACATTCTGCCTTCTTATTCTTCGTCTTCGGATGTCGGGGTGTCGAGGTCACGGCTGACCTCGGGCGAGCGCAGCAGCTGGTCGATCTTTTGATAATTATCGAAGCTGGTGTCGTCGCGGAAACGCACCTCCGGCATGTACTTCATTTGGCGCAACTGGCCGCCAATCCGTCCCCGGATAAATTTTGCATTGCGGTTGAGCGCATCGATCACGACCTTGTGGTCCTGAACGCCCAACGGCGTGACATAGGCAGTTGCGATTTTCAGGTCCGGCGACATCCGAACTTCTGAGACGGATACGACCGTCTTCTCAAGAAGGTCGTCACGCACTTCGCCGCGCTGGAGCACCTGAGTGATGGCAGCGCGCACCTGTTCGCCAACACGAAGCATGCGCTGGGACGGCGCCGAGGAGGTGGCTTTGGTCATTGTTGTTCTCTTCTGGAGCGGTTGTGGTGGTGCATCACCCGCAGGCGGCACAATGCTCATCAAGTAGGCGTCACATGCCTCGCAGCGGCGCAAACGTCAAGGACAGTGTGTCATGAAGCCGCCATTCTCTCTCGACCCATGGCCGACCAAGCGGTCTCTGCTGCTTCTCCACCTTGACGCTTGGAGAGAAATGAACAACTAGAAGATCATCTCCGCGTGGATCATGCTATGCGGATCGGAATATGGTGCCGGGCCCCTCTGGCGAGAGTTTTCGGCGCTCTCGCGATGTCGGTACCGCCTGCAATCGAGCCGGCGGACTAAAACACATGACGATTCAATTTCCTGTCTGCAGCGGTGCTGACCACAGCATTGCCGCCGCTCTGACCTTGTGCCCACCTGCGCTTGCGGGGGCACGGGTATGAACCAGCCACAAACGCACCACTCTCTCCTCGGCTACTTCAAGTGGTCGCTCATCGTCACCTTCGTTGGACTTGCGCTTGGGCTTGTCCTTGGATGGCAAACCCACGGTACGGTCGGCGGTATGCTGACGGTCTTCTTCATCTGCGCCGTCCTGGCCGTGCTTGAGATTTCGCTTTCGTTCGACAACGCAATCGTCAACGCGAACAAGCTGAAGGACATGACCCCGGTCTGGCAGAAGCGCTTCCTGACCTGGGGCATCCTGATTGCCGTCTTCGGCATGCGCATCATTTTCCCGCTGCTGATCGTCGTCATCGCGGCGCGAATCGGACCGATCGAAGCAATTGTTTTGGCCGCCAGCCGTCCCGAGGAATACGCACGGATCATGCACGAGGCGCACCTGCCGATCGCTGCGTTCGGGGGCACCTTCCTGATGATGGTCGGGCTGACCTATTTCTTCAACCACGAGAAGGACATCCACTGGTTCTCCGCGTTCGAGAAATACATGTCCCGATACGCCACAATCAAGGGGATCGAGATCGCCTTCGTGCTGCTTCTCGTGCTGATTTTCTCCAGCTTGCTTGAGGGCGAAGATGGCGACACCTTCGTGATGTCGGCGATCTACGGCCTCTTGACCTTTCTGGCGGTTGAGCTGATCGGCGGCTTGCTGGATGCCTCCCAGAAGACGATGACCGAAGCTGCGCGTGGTGGTCTTGGTGCCTTCATCTACCTTGAGGTGCTGGACGCCAGCTTCTCCTTCGATGGCGTGATCGGCGCTTTCGCTCTCACGCAGAACCTCTTCATCATCGCCATCGGGCTGGGTATTGGCGCGATGTATGTACGCTCCATGACGATCATGCTGGTGGAGAAGGAAACCCTGACCCAGTACCGCTATCTTGAGCATGGAGCTTTCTACGCGATCCTGATCCTATCGGTGATCATGTACGTACAAACGCTCTATCACATCCCGGAAGTCATCACGGGTCTTGGCGGTGCCAGCCTGATCGGCCTCGCCCTCTGGTCGTCCATTCGCTACAATCGCGAGGAGCGAGCGCGCGAGATCGACATGTCGCGCGGCGAAATCTGAGGCTCCTGATCGAAGTGGCCAATGGCTTGCAGCCCCTGGCCACTCTCGACGCCCACTACGGCGAAGCATCAGTCCAATTTCTCGAGATATGGCAGGTCATCCGGGCGCACCTCCCGCGTCACCCGCTGGATGCGGTCGATGGCGCGTTCTCGTGAAATCTGAAGATGCCGGCGAAGGGCATCGGCAGCCTCCGTTGTGCTTCCCGACTCGAGTTTGTCGATGATGTCCAGGTGCTCCGGCAAGAAGGGTTCGGCCCCATAGAGTCGAGGCATCCACCGGTAAAGGAAGCGGTGGGCGATGAGCAGCGCCTGGGGCAGGCTGATTGCCTGCATCAGCGGGCCGTTGCCGCTGTAGCCGAGGAGCGTGACGTGCAGATCCTCCTCGAGACGATCGAGGTCCGGGCCCGTGAGACTGCCCGCGTCGCGTGCTGCATCCTCCAGCCGTTGGCGCATCGCAACCAGCAAGTCGCGCGGTAAATGCGGGGCGGCCTTTTCCAGCGCAACCGGCTCAAGCAGCCAGCGCAATTCATAGAGCTCCGTCACGTGGTCCGGCGTCATGGCAGGTGCGATCCAGCGTGCTCGTTCGTCCTTGCTGACCACTCCACGCTGCTGCAGTCGCGCGACAACATCTCGCGCGACTGTCCGGCTGACATGATAGTAGCGGGCAAGCTCGGTTTCGTTGACGCGCCAGCCGGCAAAAGAGGTGCGCGCCGCAATCTCGCTTTCGACTTCGCCGTAGATGCGAGACCAGGTGGACGCCTGCGTCAACCGCAGTTCCCCTTCCGGAGGACCTACCGGAGCTTCGCCAGCCGTAGGAGCGTCCTTCTGCCGCTTGACCTGATAGCCGCGGCCACTCGCCTTCCCCAGTAGACCCCGCCGCTCCAATTCTGCCAGCGCCTGCCGAGCCGGAGCACGGCTGATGCCAAATTGCGCGGCGAGGCTGGTCTCGCTGAGACGGGCGCCTTCGCGCAGCGTGCCCTTTCCGATCTGGGCCGAGACGATGTCGAAAACCTGCTGGTAGAGCCGCGGCACGGTGCCCTCCAAGCTCTTTGCCGTCTCTTCCTCAGCCCGTTCAGCCGATGTCATCCCGCTCCCCCTCGTTATGACCTCATACCCCATGCCGCAAAACCATCGATGCTCCGCCCGCCATGGACTCGCGACGTTACCAGCTTGATCGACACCCATCAAACGCGGTGCGAAACTTACCGACAGCTTATTCATCGTCGGAAAGCCGTAAATGCACTTGCCAAACCTGTGGTTATGGCTAGTGTACACACAGGACGTTGTAGCCTTGGCCGCGGAGGAGGACGAATGGCAGGACGGCTTGAGGGGAAACGCGCTTTCGTAACAGGCGCCGGCCAGGGCATTGGGCGCGCGATCGTGCTTGCCTTCGCTCAGGAAGGTGCAAGTGTCGTGGCGACGAGCCGCACGCGTTCCAAGTTGGAGGACTTGCCGCGTCTCTTCGCACCGATCGAAATCGCTGAACTAGACGTCACTGATGCCGAGATGATCCACAGACGCATCCACGAGGCGGGCCCGCTCGACATCCTCGTCAACTGCGCTGGATGGGTTCAGAACGGCTCCATCCTCACCTGCAGCGAGACCGATTGGCAGCGGAGCATCGAGCAGAATGCGACCTCCGCGTTCCGGACGATGAAGGCGGCTCTGCCGCAGATGGTCGAAAGGGGCCGCGGCGCCGTCGTGAACGTCGCTTCCGTTGCCTCCAGCATCACCGGCGTCGCTAACCGGCTTGGCTACGGCGCCAGCAAGGCGGCAATGATCGGGCTCACGAAAGCCGCTGCCAGAGACCTCATCAGCACCGGGGTCCGCGTTAATGCCCTCTGCCCCGGCACCACCCTTTCCCCCTCCTTGCAGAGCCGCATCGACGCCAGCCCCGACCCTCAGGAGATGGCGCGAACTTTCGTGTCGCGGCAGCCGATGGGCCGGCTTGGAGCCGTCGAGGAAATGGCGGCCGCAGCAGTCTTTCTCGCCAGCGACGAAACCGCATTCATGACTGGGCAGATCTTGATTATCGACGGAGGCCAGACTCTATGAACTCATCCTTAAAGCCATCGGCAGGCGAGGCTGTGGTACACGTTCCCATCGAGGCAGTTGATCGCTTCTGCCGCGAGGTGTTTGCTGCAGTTGGCGCGGATGAGGCGACGGCCGACGCGGCAACGCGCGCGATGATTCACGGTTCGCGTCTCGGTGTCGACAGCCACGGCGTCCGGCTCCTCGCCCATTATGTCAAGGTGATGAACGGAGGGCGCGTCAATCGGACGCCGAATGTGCGCATCGTACAGTCCTTCGGCGCCGTGGCATCGCTGGACACGGACCACGGCCATGGCGCACTCGGCGCTTACCGCGCCATGGAGCATGCGGTGGAGCTTGCAGGGACATTCGGCATCGGTGCGGTCTCCATCCGTAACAGCTCGCACTTTGGCCCGGCCGGAGCCTATGTGATGGAAGCCGCCCGCCGGGGCTTCGTTGGGCTCGCGGTGTGCAACTCCGACAGCTTCGTGCGGCTTCACGACGGCGCGATGCGTTTCCACGGCACCAACCCCATAGCCTTTGCCGTACCGGTGGCGGGTGACAACCCATGGCTTCTGGACATGGCGACCAGCGCCGTACCCTATAACCGCGTGCAGCTTTACCGAAGCCTCGGCGTGCAACTCCCGGAAGGCGTTGCGTCTGAAGCGGACGGCAGCAATACGCTCGACCCCTCGCTGGTCGAGATGCTGGCGCCGGTCGGCGGCGAGTTCGGGTTCAAAGGCGCAGGCCTTGCAGGCATCGCGGAGATCTTGAGCGCGGTCTTCTCCGGGATGAAGCTAAGCTTTGACATCCTGCCGATGAACGGGCCTGATGTCTCGACACCACGCGCCCTCGGCGCCTTCGTGCTGGCGCTGAAACCGGGCGCCTTTGTGAGCGAAGAGACCTTCCAGGCGGGAATGCAGCGCTACGTAGAGGTCCTGCGCACATCGCCGGCACGCGAGGGTATGACCGTGATGGCTCCTGGAGACCGGGAATGGCGGGTTGCACGCGAGCGCGAGCAGACGGGAGTGCCACTGGACCCGGCAACGCGTGACGCATTTGCAGAGCTTGCGGAGCGTCACCGGCTAACCCCGCCGTTCGGGCAGTAACATCGCGCCGGTGGGATAGGGCCGGCTACGAGATCCCCGGCAAGGGGAGGATGTGTCGAAACACAAAGGAGGAGGAATACATGCGCAATTTGAAAAGGAAAATGCTTCCGCTTCTGGCCGCTGTGGGTTTTGCCGTGACGGCAGGCCAGGCAGGCGCTCAAGATACCTATACCCTGCGCTTCAATCACGTCCTCGGCCCCAGCGAACCCTTCCACGAAGGCTTCATGAATTGGGCGAAGCGCGTCGAGGAGCGCACCAACGGCGGGCTGAAGATGGAGGTCTATCACAGCGCGCAACTCGGGGTCGAAGAAGACATCATCGAGCAGATCCGCCAGGGCGCCAATGTCGGCCAGAACACGGATTCCGCCCGCCTCGGCAACTATGTGCCCAGTATCGCCGTCATGAACGGGCCTTACTTCGTCAGCTCGCTTGACGACGTCTGGAAGCTCTCCGAGTCACCGACGGTCGAAAAGTGGGAAGAGGAGCTGGCTACACAACATGGGCTGAAGGTCGTCTGCTTCGACTGGGTCCAGGGCTTCCGCCACTTCTTCACCAACAAGCCGATCAGGACCCCGGATGATCTGGCGGGGCTGCGCATCCGCACGCCGCCAGCGCCGATCTGGCAGGAGTCGATCCGCGCCCTTGGAGCGGCACCGACGGCCATGGCTTTCGGCGACATGTACCCGGCGCTGCAGCAGCAGGCGATCGACGGTGTCGAACTCGTCTACGCAAACATCCCCGGCGGACGCTTCTATGAAGTCTTGAAATATGCCAACGAAACCAAACACATCATGCTGATCAACTTCCAGGTGGTGAGCTCGCAATGGTTCAATGGCCTGCCGGCGGATTACCAGACCGCGCTGGTGGAGGAATGCAGCGCAGCCGGTCGCGAGACCTCGCAGAAGATTGCGGACATGGCCGAGACGATCAAGGCGGACCTGCAGTCCAAGGGGATGGAGGTCGTCACTGACGTCGATCTAGACGCCTTCAAGGCCGCTGGCGAAAAGGCGTACGAGGCGCTCGGCATCACCGACGCCAAGAACGCCGTTCAGGCTGAACTCGGCAACTAACACCCAAAAGCAGTCCCGGCCGCAGGAAGTTCGATGCGAAAGATCTACGACATGATCGGCAAATTCGAAGCGGTGGCGGCCGGGACCCTCCTGACCCTGATGGTCCTGCTGATCTTTTCAGGTGGCCTGGCGCGTCTGGCCGCCCACCCTCTCAACTGGACCATGGATTTCGCCACCTGCTTCTTCGCCTGGGCCTGCTTCATCTGTGCCGACATCGCCTGGCGGCGAAACGCACTGATGTCGATCGAGCTTCTGACGGAACGGTTG
>DASYHX010000540.1:0-5059 GCA_035998065.1 Pseudorhizobium sp. | reverse complement strand
AATCGGAGGAGATGGGTGTCTGCCTGGTCGAGGAGAAGAACGGTCGCCGGCTTTATATGTTCAATCATGTGGAATACGACTCCACCTCGCTCGCGGAAGAGTATTTCCGGGACTTGAATGCAGGCGTAGCGATCAAGATGCCCCACAATTATTTTCCGCAGGACGACGCATCGATGCCGCCACAGAACCGCTGGCGGAGCCACGCACACCTCCTGTTCGGCAACTGGATCAACGACATCTACCAGACGACGCCCTACGATCTCGACCAGATCGGCAGGGTCGAGGCGGCCTGAAGAAACGTCCTGCAACGATGTTAGACCTTCACCGTTGCACGGGCGACGCAAATCATCCACGTTCGGTCTCGCTTGAATTTGAGGAGTTGCAATGGCTGAGCGTGAAGTGTTCGGAACGACGGCAAAGGGTGAAACCGTCCTTCGCGTGAAGATCTGCGGTGGCGGCCTGACGGCATATGTCATGACCTGGGGCGCCGTAATACAGGATCTGCGGCTTGAGGACCACGAGGCGCCTCTGGTGCTCGGTTTCGATCGCTTCGAGGATTATCCCCGGCATTCGTCCTACTTCGGCGCCACGCCCGGCCGCTGCGCCAACCGGATCACCGGTGGACGGTTTGAGCTCGATGGCAAACAGGTTCAGCTGGAGCTGAACGAGAAGGGCGTCACGCACCTCCACGGCGGCAGCGACGGGATGGCGAAGCGCAACTGGGAGATCGTCGCCCTTGCCGACGATCGCGTGGTGATGAAGATCGTCGATCCCGACGGTCGTGCCGGCTATCCCGGCAACTGCACCGTCACCGCAACCTATCACCTCCACGGCGATGGCGTTCTCACCGTCCTGTACGAGTCGAGCGCCGACCAGCCGACACCCTGCAACATCTGCCAGCATTCCTATTTCAACCTCGACGGCAGCGACACGGCACTCGGCCACGACATCCAGATCGCCGCCGACCGCATCACTGCCGTGGACGAGCGTCAATGCCCCACCGGCGTCCTGCTTCCCGTCGAGGACACAGTCTTCGACCTGCGCGAAATGGGCCCGATGGACCGGCAGGAGAACGGCGAACGGGTGCTATTCGATCACAACTTCTGCCTTTCCAACCAGCGGGTGGAAAAACGGCACGTAGCGACGGCCCGCAGCGACCGCTCCCGTGTTTCTCTGGAGGTGCTTACGACAGAGCCCGGCGTACAGTTCTACTCCGGCTACAAGCTCAATGTCGCCGTACCCGGCCACGGCGGCCGCCGCTACGGTGCGTTCGCCGGCTTCTGCCTGGAAACCCAGATCTGGCCGGACGCGATCAACCACAACAACTTCCCCGAGGCCGTGCTGCGGCCGGGCGAAACTTTGCGCCAGGAGACGGATTACGTTTTTAGGAAGAGCTGAGGATCTGGGAGGAGGCGCTTCGGCTCGGGCCGGAGCGCCGGCCAATGCTCTTGCACAAGCGCCAAGGCACCGGTTTTCATCTTCAAGTTTGGGAGAAATTGGAGCGGGTGAAGCGATTCGAACGCTCGACCCCAACCTTGGCAAGGTTGTGCTCTACCCCTGAGCTACACCCGCTCATATCCGCGATCCGGGGGTAGTCGGTGGATCGTGGGCCGTCCGCGTCGCGGCGACGGGCGGTATATGGCCTAACTGATTTTCGAATGCAACAGAGAAATGAAGGGCGGAAAAGAAAAATTGCGCGGCCTCGCTCTTCCGCGGACTCCGCCCAAATCGGCGCCTCCGGCTGCTATCTAAGCAGGCTTCTGGCGCCGCGTCTGTGGCTTGCGAAGGGCTCTGCTGCGCGCTAAGCCTCGGCCCGACACGGCTGCGGCCGCACCTTCTCGACGAAGAGAACCCATGAACGACCTTTCCTCCACGCCAAGAACAGCCGACGACTTCCATGCCTTTCTGGATGGGCTCGGGATCGCCTACAAGACGCACCACCACGAACCGGTCTTCACCGTGGCTGAATCGGTCAGCCTACGCGACGAGATTCCCGGCGGACACACGAAGAACCTCTTCGTCAAGGACAAGAAGGATCGTTATTTCGTGCTGACGGTCGAGGAGAACGCTGTTGTCGACCTAAAGACCGTCCACAAGGTCATCGGCGCGGCGAGCCGGGTATCCTTCGGCCGGCCGGATAAGATGCTGGAATATCTCGGTGTCGCTCCGGGCTCCGTCACGGTGTTCGGCGCGATCAACGACACTGGCGGCAACGTCACCTTCGTTCTGGACGAAGATCTGATGCGTCACGAGATCATCAACGGTCACCCACTGTCCAACGACGCTACGACGTCGATTGGTCGGGAAGATCTCCTGCGCTTCCTCCAAGCCACGGGACACACGCCGCTTGTCTTGAAAGTGACCGACTGACATACGATGTTCCACGCCAGTGGAATCGGCCAGGACCAGAACCGGGAGAAAATTCATGAGCGGCTCAGACAACCCTTATGGCGGCGGCGCCTATGGCGGTCAGATGACCGGTTCGGCGCAATTCGGCGGCGGTGCATCTGCGCCGCCTCCTGCGGGCGGATTTATCAAGGATACCAGCACCGCAGCCTTCGCAGCCGACGTCATCGATGAAAGCCGCCGCCAGCCGGTGCTGGTGGATTTCTGGGCGCCCTGGTGCGGCCCGTGCAAGCAGCTGACGCCGGTGCTCGAAAAGGTGGTCAACGAGGCGCAGGGCCGCGTCAAGCTGGTCAAGCTCAACATTGACGACCATCCGGCGATCCCCGGACAAATGGGCGTCCAGTCAATCCCTGCCGTCGTGGCCTTTGTCGATGGCAGGCCGGTCGATGGCTTCATGGGCGCCGTTCCGGAAACGCAGCTTCGCCAGTTCATCGACAAGGTGGCCGGGCCAGCAGGGGCAGATCAGGCTGCGGCGATCGAGGCCGCGCTTGGCGACGCGGACAACCTGCTGGCAAGCGGCGACATCCAAGGCGCAGCACAGCTTTACGGCGCCGTGCTGCAGGCTGATCCTGACAATGCGAAGGCCGCGGCCGGCATGATGCGTTGCCTCATCGAGCGTGGCGACATGGCGCGCGCCGCGCAAATGTTGCAGTCGCTGCCGCCCGAACTTGCCGGCGATCCCGCCGTGCAGGCGGTGGCGAAGAAGCTCGAGCAGTTTGAGGAAGCCCGCAAGCTTGGCGACCCGACCGCTCTGGAGCACGAGCTGTCGCTCCATCCAGACAATCACGAGGCGCGGATAAAACTCGCCAAGATCCGCAATGCGGAAGGCAAGCACGAGGAAGCAGCGGAGCACCTCTTGATTGTTATGCGCAAGGATCGTGAATTCGAGGAGGATGGCGCGCGCCGTCTGCTCCTAGAGTTCTTCGAGGCATGGGGCCCCAAAGATCCGGCTACCACCGCGGCGCGTCGACGGATGTCCTCCATCTTGTTTGCCTAGAATCGGCAAATCGATCCCGTAAATCGGCCTTGCGATCCCTGTCGGGTGCCCCACATTAGACTGCCATGGGCGGCGTATTTTGGTGCGTGCGGTCCTGGAGGTTGGGGCCTATGATTGTAGGAAATGCAAGATATGTGAAGCGTGAGGACCTGCCGGAAACGGTGCGTGTCTTCCCTCTGACAGGAGCGCTTCTGCTGCCGGGCGGACAATTGCCGCTCAACATCTTTGAGCCGCGTTATCTTGCCATGTTCGATGCGGCGCTGTCGGGGGATCGACTGATTGGCATCATTCAGCCGACGCTGACGGAGCCTGCCAATTCGGTAGATATTACACGGCCGGCACTCAGCAGTATCGGCTGCATCGGCAGGATAACCTCCTTCGCCGAGACCGGCGACGGGCGCTATATCACATCGCTTAGCGGAGTGTGCCGTTTTCGGCTCCTCGAAGAGCTCGGCACCGGGCACCCCTATCGCACCTTCAAGGCTGCGCCGCTTCTTGCTGACCTGTCCGCCGAAGACGACGAGGGAAAAGTTGATCGGCCTGAGCTTCTGCGCGTCTTTCGCGCTTATCTGGAAGCCAATAAGCTGGAGGCGGACTGGGAAAGCGTGGAGCGGGCGGGAAACCGCACCCTGGTCAACTCGCTTTCGATGATGTCTCCCTTCGGCCCAGCTGAAAAACAGGCGTTGCTCGAGGCGCCGGACCTCAAGACGCGGGCCGAGACGCTGATCGCCATCACCGAGATTCTCTTGGCGCGGGGTGCAGGGGAAACCGACACGAGGCTGCAGTAGGCCCATGGACGAAAGACTGAGCAAGGTCGATCCAAAGCTCCTCGAGCTCCTGGTCTGCCCAGTATGCAAGGGACGGCTGACCTTCAACCGCGAAACGAACGAACTGGTTTCGGAAAAGGCCAGGCTTGCCTATCCCGTCCGCGACGGGGTGCCGATCATGCTCGTTTCCGAGGCGAGACGTCTGGAAGGCTAGCTGCTCAGATCGCCTCGCCAGCCAACAATTTTGGCTGGTCGCTGCCGGTGGTTCCGGCGGCCTGCCCGATGAAGTAGGATTTCAGGGCGGGAACCCGCTCCACGAGCCCCAGGCCGAAGTCGCGGACGAAGCGAACGGGTGTGATGTCATTGGAGAACAACCGGTTCAGGACGTCCGTGGTGACCCCCATCCGGAAGGTATCGAAGCGGCGCCAGGACTGGTAGCGTTCAAGAACGTCCAACCCTCCGATGTCTAGCCCCAGACGATCCGCATCGACGATCGTCTCCGCGAGAGCCGCGACATCCTTGAAGCCCAGATTCAGTCCTTGGCCGGAGATCGGATGAATGCCGTGGGCCGCGTCGCCAGCCAGCGCGAGCCTTGGAGCGACAAAGGCGCGCGACAGCGTGAGCCCGAGTGGAAAGGCCTTGCGCCCCCCTTCAACGCTGATCTCGCCGAGCTTATGTCCGAAGCGGCGCTGAAGCTCAGCCTCGAACACGAGATCATCGGATTGAACGAGGAGATCCGCATCGGCCGTCCGCTCCGTCCAGACGAGAGATGAGCGGTTGCCGGTCAGCGGCAGGATGGCGAAAGGGCCGGCAGGCAGGAAATGCTCTTCGGCAAGGCCCTGATGCGGCCGTTCATGCAACACCGTCGCGACGATGCCGGACTGGCCGT
>DASYHX010000538.1:0-7179 GCA_035998065.1 Pseudorhizobium sp. | reverse complement strand
CTCGATTTCGACGGAGTTGGGGAACTTATTCGCCTGGCGGCAGAGCGAGGGCGCGCCACCAGGAGTGACCTCAAGCTTGGCATCTGCGGAGAGCATGGCGGTGATCCTGCCTCCATCGCGTTCTGCGAAGAGGTGGGGCTGGACTATGTCTCCTGCTCGCCCTTCAGGGTTCCGATCGCGCGGCTTGCCGCCGCGCAGGCTGCAATCGTGCAACGTCAAGCGTTGCTCGCAGCCCAGGCGGCTGACGAAGACGCGCCTTGCTAACAGACTAGTCACTGAGGGCGAGTTCTGGCAGAGACGCCGCAAACATCTCCCGATACTGCCGATGAAAACCACGCCCTTTGTGTCCCGGCGCGAGGTGCTGTCGTCAGTCGTCTTTCCTGATGATGATTCGACGCTCGACATACATCGGCGCCCACATGGCGTGAGTGTGCTGGTGCCGCCAGCTGCGCGCGTCGGCCCGGCGCTCCAGGTCCAGGTCAAGCAGGCAGCGGGCTATCGCCTCCGGGCCGGTCTTGAACCCTTAGCCGAGGCAGGTGCGCTGGTCCGCGGCGCGGCGCTCCTCCGGCGTCACCGTCTGGCAGCCGGTCAGCGCGAGTGGCAGCAATGCAGCAAGAAGAAGACATTGGCGCATGGGGTGCCTCTGTGAAATCCTGATTTCTGATTTTCATATGGGCTTTCGTGTTCTACACAAGCAGACATGCATAGACCAATCCCAGACGCTGTGATTCCATGACCGTCCGCTATGTCCGGCCCATCTCGCACTCTGCCTATGCCGCCCGCCGCATTGCGTCGGGGGCGCTCGTGCTGTTTGTGCTTGCGGCTCTCGGCCATCGCTTCGGGCCACTGCGGACGCCGGACTTTCTGGCACTTATCCTGCTCGCGGCGGCGATCGCCGCGGCAAGCGTGCCGCTTGCTTTGGTTGGACTGGTGCGTCTTTGGCAAAAGGGTGCAGAAGGTGGTCTCGCATCCGCCAAAGCGCTCGCTTATGCGGCGGTTCCTCTCGCCGTCGTCTTCGCCGGCGCCGTGCCTTACATGACGCGACCGGCACTGCATGAGGTCAGCACTGACACGGAGGAGCCGCCTGCCTTCCTGGTGGACCCCGACTACGATCAGGAATGGCTGTCGGGCCGCAATCGCGTTACACTCGCCGAACGTCGGACACAAACCCGCGCCTATCCCGGTTTGACCGGACGCCGGTACGAGGGCGCTCTGGATCGCGTTCTTGAGGGCGTGGAGGCAGCCGCGTTCTCTTCACGCGTCACTCTTGGGGCACGTGAGGCCGAAGGTCTGGTTCTTCCCGAGGATGACGAGGGGCCAGCTGATGCCGAAGTGACTTTGGTGCTTCCGCAGGCGGTTCCGGTTCCCGTGCCGCGGCCCGGCCCTCGTCCGCCACCACAGGAAATCGTTTTAAACGAAGAGGTTCTGGCGCCGGCCGGAGAACTGCTCATCCAGGGAGAGGCACGCACTCTCTTGTTCGGGCTTCCATTCGACATCGTGATACGGTTGCGCGAGGACGAGGAGACCACGTCGGTGGATGTCCGTGTGGCCTCCCGCTACGGTGCCCATGACCTCGGGCTCAGTGCCGAGATCGCCGAAGATTTCCTCGACCGCCTCGACGCCGAGCTCCTGGGCATTGCGGGGAGCTGAGCCTCGCCTCCCGGACGACGTTGGTAACGCTCAATCTCGAGCGAGGCCCAATTGGTCCAGGTCGACCGACTGCGCACCTTCCAGCACCTCACGTGTCAGTGTCGGCGTCGTGACCCGAATGTCGTCTCCATCACGGGTAACCTCCAGTGCAGTCCAATCCACCAGAACGTCCTTTTCGCCGATGCCGAGGAAGCCGCCTACTTCGATGGCGACCGCAGCTACGGTGCCGTCCAGGTTGAGGAGCACATCCTCGATCTCCCCGATCTTGTTTCCGTCTGCGCCGTAGACGTCGTAGTCGTCCAGATTGCCGGCGAAGAGATATCCGGGGGGCGTACCGTCGACTGCTTCGGGGAGCACGACGATCGGAGCCTTTATGGGGGCTTGTGCGAGAGCGCTGGCTGCGACGAGCACTGCGGCGGCCGTAAGGGTGATGGTTTTCATGATGATCCTCGCGTCCTTGATGTCTGGCCCGACCGCATCGGTCGCGCTACGTCACAGACAACGAACAGTGGAAGACCAGTGTTCCATCTGCTGTTTTGACGGCAGGGAGGTCAGGCGGGAAAGTAGACGCCTGTCAGTGCTGGATAGCCTTCGGTCTGGACCTGTCCCCTTTCAACGAGATCTTCCAGATGGGCGAGGACCGAAAGGGCAGCGGCGCCATGAAGCCGCGGGTCGGTCCGGGTGTAGATCGCCCGGACCATGTCCGGAATCAGCCGGTCCCCTGCCTTGATGCGCTCCAGGACTGCCCGTTCACGCATGCGACGGTGGGTACGCAGGCCGCGCAGGAAAGGGCGAGGCTGGCGCACAGGCCCCCCGTGACCCGGCAGCATCAGCTGGTCGTCTCGCGAAAGAAGCTTCTCGATGGATGCCATGAAGTCTGTCATGGAGCCGTCTGGCGGAGCGACGATGGTCGTCGCCCAAGCCATGACGAGGTCGGCGGAGAAGAGAACGCCCGTCTTTTCGAGTGCAAAGGCCGTATGGTTGGCGGTGTGTCCGGGGGTGGCGACGGCTCTCACGGTCCATCCGTCGCCCTCGATCGTCTCGCCGTCGCCGATCGCTAGATTGGGAACGAAGGCGGTATCGGCGCTTTCTGCAAGGGCGTTCACTTCGCCGGAGAACAACGGCCGTGCAGGACGGTGCGGCCCTTCTGCGACGGTGATGGCGCCCGTTTCTTCCTGCAGTCGCCGCGCGAGCGGCGAGTGGTCGCGATGGGTGTGACTCACGAAAATATGGCTAACGTCGCGACCGCCGATCGCTGACAGCAAGGCCTGGAGATGCGCCTCGTCCTCCGGGCCGGGATCGATCACGGCAACAGAAGAGCGACCAACGACGTAGCTGTTGGTGCCATGGAAGGTGAAGGGCGAGGGATTGTTGGCGGTGACGCGGACAACATCCCGCGCCACGGGTACCGCCCGGCCGTGGGCAGGCTGGAAGCTGAGATCAAACTGCGGCTCCCTTGCATCTTCATCGTCCGCCATCGCCAGATCCCGCTGTCCCGCGCACACTCTTGCCGTATCACGCCGCACTAACATGATGCCGCACCGGAAATCTTCAAAAAACCGTCACGTCACCAATTGCCGCCGCAGCCAAGCTTTGCTAGATCAGCGCTACTCGCCGGGTACAGCGCTTCGCTCTCCGGTCAGCCACCCACGGTGGGGCGTAGCCAAGCGGTAAGGCAGCGGTTTTTGGTACCGCCATCCCCTGGTTCGAATCCAGGCGCCCCAGCCAAGGCCCACTTGGGTCTGATATGGCACATGCCACGACCGCCTGTGCATCTTTTGCAGGGCGATATCTTCGGTCACGCCGCGCATCGGCTCGGGGCGGCCCATGATGACCGCGGCAGCGCTGACATAGAAGCACAGGGGCTAGGTGAGTCCACGGTGGCGCTGGAGTTGTCGGTGCGCTCGGTGGGACCCGCCTATTTGGCGTCGCTTGCGGCGGCTGTGCATTTTTCTCGGGTTGGCCTACCTATTACGTGATGTGCTACTGAGACGGGTTCTTCGAGTGGCCGGTGACACTGACCCTGGGCGGTTCACCTGCGGGCGAGCACCGGCCAGAGGGCTACCAGCTTGTCCCCTCGGACACAGTGATACTGGCCATACAATGTCACAGTCGGGTCATTGTGGGGCACAACACATTCGATGACCTCGCCGATGGATGGGCGTGCAGCGCCGTGCAGGTGCAGGCGCCCATGCTCATCGCCGGCGTAGCTGTAGGTGGCGGCTTCCAGCCCGGGGCTTGCCACTCGCGGAGCGGGGCCATTGAGCGCGAATGCTTTCGTTCCCGCGTCAGTCGTCACGGCGCCCGCGACGTTCGTGCTGATCACCGCCGTCTGGACAAACAGCGCGTTTTCGAAGGGCCAAGCCGTGCCACTTTGGTAGATCACCGTCTCATATTCGGCGTCCATGAAGATATACGAGCCGGCCTGGATTTCGGTGAAGGGGCCTTCCCTCGCGTCGATTGCGTGACTTCCGGTACCCCCGCCGGTGACGATGTCCGGCTTCATGTCGATTGCCGCCAGTGCCGAGATCACCGCGTCGATCTTGAGGTGCGCCTGCCTGCACAGCGCCAAGCGCTCGTCAGGATCGATGGTGTGCTGGATGTGCCCGCCATAGGCCTGGAGGCCCCGATACGCGAGGGAGGGCAGCGTCTGCATCGTCTCACCCAACAAAACGGCGGCCTCCGGCGAGGTGACGCCTGTCCGTCCGAATCCCAGCTCCACGTCAATGATCACGTTCAACCTGATGCCGGCGGCAGCGGCCCTTGCCGCAAGCGCCTCAACATTGGCCGGATTGTCGACCACAACCATCGTATCGGGAGTTCTGCTGGCCAGCGCGATCAGCCGGTCGATCTTGAGCGCGGTCGTCACCGGCGAGGTGATGAGAATGCCCGCTATTCCGGCTGCCGCCATGACCTCGGCCTCATCCAGCGTCGCACAGCAGCAGCCGACCGCACCGGCCGCGATCTGGGCTTTGGCGATCGTCGGCGACTTGTGGGACTTCGCATGTGGCCGCAGGTTCTTGCCGTGGGCTCGCATGATGTCCGCCATCCTCCCGACGTTCCGTTCGAGGGCATCGAGATCGAGAACAAGTGCGGGCGTGTTCAGCGCATACCGTGAACCGGGTGCATCCAGGTTGTACTGCGCGAAGGTTGGAACGGTCATGGCACGGCGTTTCCCTTAGCAGGTGAAGACGAGCGGCACGCAAGTCACCCTGCATGCCGCGGCGGGCCTTAGCGACCGGCGCGTCGCATGAGCTTGCGATCCAGATGGCGGTACCACGCCATGACGCCCGGCATGAACCACGGCTTGCCGGTGTAGAAGGGCACGGCCGAGGGCGGACGGAAATCGAAGGCCGATGGCTCCACGTCTTTGTCGCCCATCAGTTTTCTTGCAGCCTGCGTCCCGATCCAAGGAGCCCAGACAACACCGGAGCCACAGAAGCCTGTGGCGTAGACGACGCCGTCCCGTTCGAAGATGCGTGGGATCATGTCGCGGTGCATGGCGACGTGGCCGAACCAACTGTGGGTAAGGGCAACGTCCTTCAATTCGGGGAAGATCTCGATCAGGTTGCGCTTGAGATGCAGGGTGGGCTCGATTGGCTCGCCGGATGTGGAGCCGTCGCGACCGCCGAACAGGATGCGCTTGTTGTCCGGTGACGGTCGGTAGTAGAAGCCGAGGTTGCGGGTTTCGCTGCACATCATCAGCTTCGGCATCAATGTTGCCATAAGGCCTTCCGGCAGTTCCTCCGTCGCAATGATACGGCTGCGGATCGGCACCATGCGCCGGCGCAGCCAGCGATCGGAGTTGTCGGTGTAGCCATTGGTGCAGGCGAGGACCTGCCGCGCAGAGATTCGGCCTGCCTCTGTGGTGACCTGGAAGCCGCTGCCCGTTTTCTCGACCGCCGTCACGGCGGCGCCCGAACGAACCTCCACGCCAGCTTCGAGCGCGACACGCAGCAATTCGGCATGGAATTTGGCGGGCTGCAGGCCGCCGATGTCCATGCGCACGGACCCGCCCCGATAGAAATCGGTCCCGAGATAATTGCGTTGCTCGGACTGCGGCACTGCATAGGCCTCGATGCCCAGCTTCTTCTCGAGTTTTTCCGCCGTGCGGGCGAGCTTGTCGTAGTCGTACGGGCCCAGCGCGCCGCTGAAACGGCCGGAGAGGCTGAAGTCGCAAGCGATGTTCTCCGTCGCCAGGAGGTGATAGAGGAATTCGCGCGCCTTTTTGCCCTCCGCCTCGATCGCCATCGCGCGGGGCTCTCCGAAGCGGCGAACCAGGGTTGCATGGTCGAGACGGATATTGCCGCTGGTGATGCCGCCGTTACGCGAGGAGGCACCCTCTCCGGGGTTCATCTTGTCGAGGCAGACGACCGAGCGGCCCGCACGGGAGAGATGCAATGCGGCAGTAAGGCCCGCGTAACCCGCGCCGATGATCGCGACATCGACGGTGGCCGGAAGCGATTTTTCCGGCAGCGGGCGAACCGGTGCTGCCTCCCACCAGAAGGGAGTGGTCTTGTGTGCCGGCGCTGGATTGTTCTCGGGCATGTCGGTCTCGCTGCTCCCCTTAGTGTACTGAGCTTGTTAGAGATGACGGTCGAATTGCACCGCGCCGATGATCCAGAGGATCTCCGCAGTGGATTGCGAAACGTTCTTGAAACTGTGTGGCAGCGAGCTGTCGAAGACGAAACTGTCGCCAGTGCGCAGAGTGCTTGCCTGCTCGCCGACCGTCAGCGTGAGCTCGCCGGACAGAACCAGGCCGCCCTTTTCCGCCGGATAGCTCAAGGCCGTGTTGCCGGAGACGCCACCGGGCTCGACGCGCAAGATCATGATCTGCAGGTGATGGTGGCCGCTTGCGGTCAACAGTTCCTTCTTGAGCAGGCCGAGATCGATCTGGGGCCGATCCTTCAGGCGGCGCACGAAGGGCGGATCGCCCTGTTCCGGCGCCTCGTCCGGCGCCTCGCCGAACATTTCCTGGATGGACACGTTCAGCGCCCGTCGGATCGCGGTCAGCACGCGCATCGACGGATTGGCAAGATCCCGCTCGATCTGGCTGATCATGCCGACCGACACGCCGGAGATGTCCGCCAGCTGCTGAAGGGACATGCCCTTGGCGTTGCGCAACTGCCTGACGGTAGCCCCGATCAAAGATTGCGTTCCCTTGGACATCCGTAACACCCCTCTAGCCACCCTGCAGGAAATTGAAATATCTTGAGCGTATTTTCAATATGTTTGTTCAGCACTATGCAGATGAAAATCTGGAAAGAAAATAATTTAGCGAAATAATTGTATAAAATCAGTCGTTTAATACAAATTACATCCTCGCAAAGTTTTCCTGGTGCGAATGCCCTTCCGTCGGCCCTTGTCAAAATTTTCATTATAAGCCTATCATCGATGAAAACGAGAACAAGAAGGGTTGGAGTTCGGCCATGGCCAATCATGATCCTATAGCTGCGCCTGTGAGTGCGCTTACAGTTCGCAACCTGACGATCGACTTGCCGAAGGGCATGGAGCGAAAGCACGCAGTGA
>DASYHX010000524.1:0-5677 GCA_035998065.1 Pseudorhizobium sp. | reverse complement strand
CCCCGAGGAAATCTGTCATTGGATTTCTACCTGTTGAATGTGTGTGCCACGGTCAGACCCCGAGGTACCGGTTGAGACGGTCCATGTTGGCGTCGAGTTCGCTGTTGGGGATTTCGTCGACAACCTTCCCTTGATCCAGCACAAAGTGCCGGTCCGCGATGGAGGCTGCGAAGCGCAGGTTTTGTTCGACGAGGATGATGGTGATGCCTCGTTCCTTGAGTATGCGCAAGGCGGCCCCGATCTCCTCGATGATGACCGGAGCTATGCCCTCGGTCGGTTCGTCGAGAAGGATGATGTCAGCGCCAGTTCGCAACACCCTGCCTATTGCCAGCATCTGCTGTTCGCCCCCGGATAGGCGCGTTCCGGGGGTTGCGCCACGTTCCCGGAGGTTTGGAAAGAGCTCGTAAATCTCGTCGATGCTCATCCCGCCTGTTTTCCACGCGGGTGGAAACAGCAGGTTCTCCAGTACGTTCAGTTTCGAAAATATACCGCGCTCTTCCGGAACATACCCGATGCCGTGACGGGCTACCTTGTGAGGTGGAACCTTCAGGAGGTCGACATTCCCCAATAACCCGCTGCCGGAGCGTTTTCCGACGATGCCGATCAGGGTCCGCAAAGTTGTAGTCTTGCCCGCCCCGTTCCTGCCAATGAGCGTTACAACTTCGCCCCTCCTTACATCGAAGTTCACTCCGTGCAGGACATGGCTCTCGCCATACCACGCTTCCAGGTCCTTTACTTCGAGCAGTGCGGGTTCAGACATGGGACGCTCCCATATAGGCTTGTCGAACTTCGCTGTTGGCGGACACTTCGGCGTAGGAGCCTTCGGCGATCACTTCGCCACGACGGAGTACCGTGATCGTATCGGACAGGTCTGCCACGACCCCGAGATTGTGTTCTACCATCAGCACGGTCCTGCCTTGTCCAACCCGCCGTATGAGCTCAGCGGTTCTACCGATATCTTCGGTGCCCATGCCTGCCATCGGCTCGTCGAGCAACAAGACCTCGGGCTCCAGCGCAAGTGTGGTCGCCAACTCCAGTGCGCGCTTGCGACCGTAGGAAAGTTCGCTAGCCAATGCTCCTGCCTTGTCCGAAAGACCCACGCTCTCGAGAAGAGCGCTTGCTTCGTCATCGAAGCGTCTGAGGCACGTATTGGATTTCCAGAACGAAAAAGTCTCGTGCTCGCGGGCCTGAAGGGCAACACGGACGTTCTCGTGTGCGCTTAGATGCGGAAACACTGACGAAATCTGGAACGAGCGAACCAGCCCCAGCCTTGCGATGTCCGCAGGTGCCATGCCGGTAATGTCACGCCCCTTGAAAAATATGTGTCCGGAACTGGGGGAAAGGAACTTCGTAAGCAAATTAAAGAGCGTGCTCTTGCCCGCTCCATTTGGGCCGATAAGGGCGTGGATAGTTCCTGGACTGATTTGGATGTCGACGTTGTTGACGGCAACGAAGCCGCCAAACGAGCGCGTTAACCTGCGCGCTTCAATGATGGGTGCGTTTTCCGGCACGCGTCCTCCTACCGGCTCGAAATCTCCTCCAGCGCACCGATAAATGCTGTGCGCCCTCCCTTTCGAGAGGAGTTCAAGAAATCACACAAAGTCTAATAATGCAAGCTTGCACAGTTTGGTTATTTCTGCTTTCTTTGCGGCACAGTAGCTGTTGCGGCGCAATAAGATCGTTGGTTTCACCGCATCAAGGTACGATAGCGCAAGTGTCCATTGGCGTTGGGGAGGAGTCTCGGCGCCGTAACTGGGAGGAGAAAGCCATGAGAAATCTGAGAATCTTGTTGTCCTGCGCGGCAGCGTTTGCATCGGTAGGTATGCCCTTGCAGGCGCAGGAGTCAGGGCCAGTGAAGATCGGTGTTCTCACCGATATCAGCGGTCAATTCTCGCATGAGAGCGGAGAGGGAGCAGTCGCCGCCGTCAAGATGGCCGTCGAAGATTTCGGCGGAAAGGTTCTTGACCGTCCTCTGGAGGTGGTTGTCGCGGATCATCAGAACAAGCCAGAGGTCGCCGTTTCCACGGCTCGAGAGTGGTACGAGTCGCAAGGCGTGACCATGATCAACAACCTGATCAACTCGGGAATCGCGCTTGCGGTGACGCAGGTGGCGAAGGACGAGGACAAGATCGCCATCGTGAATGGCTCCGGTTCGTCGCGCCTGACCAACGACAGCTGCACGCCGAACTCAATCCATTATTCCTATGATACCTACGCGCTCGCGAATGGTACTGCGAATGAGCTGATCCGCGAGGGCAAGAAGGACTGGTACTTTCTGACCGCCGACTACGCCTTTGGACATGCATTGGAAGCGGACGCAAGCCAGATCGTAAAGGCTAATGGTGGCACAGTCTCAGGCTCGGTTCGATATCCGATCGAGACCTCTGACCATAGCGCGTTTATGTTGCAGGCCCAGGCTTCGCCTGCGGAGGTCGTCGCATTGGCGGGTTCCGGCACGACCTTCGTGAATGCCGTCAAGTCCGCTTCTGAATTCGGCCTCGCAGCGTCTGGCAAGACGGTCGCAGGTCTGCTCGTGTGGGCCACCGACGTCCATGCGCTCGGACTGGAGACGGCTCAGGGGATGATCCTCACCAACGCATTCTACTGGGATCGTGATGACGAGACGCGCGCTTTCGCCAAGAAGTTTCAGGAGCGGGTCGGTCGCCCCCCTCACATGGGAGACGCCGGGGACTATTCGTCCACGATGCACTACCTGAAATCGGTCGAGGCGGCAGGTACGACTGACACGAAGGAGGTCATGGCGAGGATGAAAGAGACGCCGATCAATGACTTCTTTGCGACGGGCGGCAAAATTCGCGAAGACGGGCGGATGGTTCACGACATGTATGTGTATCAAGTCAAGACGCCCGAGGAGTCCAGCGGCGAGTGGGACCTGCTGAAGCTCGTCACAACGATCCCAGGAGACGAGGCATTCCGCCCCCTCTCCGAGAGCGAATGCCCCCTAGTCAAGAAGTAGCGGACCAATGCCCGGCGGCGACGCCGGGCATTCTTGAGCTGCCCCATCAACTGGCGACGGGCCGGGAGCAAAGACAGACTACATGAGCGATCTTCTTCTTGAACGATCAGACGGCATAGCTGTCGTCACCCTCAACAAACCGAAGCAACGCAACGCCGTCACCTATGACATGTGGCGCGGGCTGGCAGAGCTTTTTCAAGACCTCGACGTAGACCAAGACGTTCGTTCGATCATCCTCACGGGGGCCGGCACGGACTTCTCTGCCGGCGCAGACATCAGCGAGTTCGACGCAATTAGAGGCGGCGCTGACGAGAGCAAACGTTACGAAGTCGCCGTGGATGCAGCTGGAGACGCGATCTTCAGCGTTTCCAAGCCCACAATCGCGGCCATCCGTGGCTATTGCCTTGGCGGGGCTGCGCACCTCGCAATGTCCTGCGACTTCCGAGTAGCGGAGCACAGCGCAGTGTTCGGCATTCCCGCGGCCCGGCTCTCGATCGTCTACGGGGTTTCCGCAACCCGGAAGCTGCTTTCACTCGTCGGAGTGACGGAGGCAAAGCGCATCCTCTATACCGCCCAACGTTTCGGAGCCGAAGACGCCCTCGGGAATGGCTTTGTTGACCTGTTGACGGATGACGCTTTACAGGCGGCCAAGGAACAAGCGGCTTCCATGGCCTCGAGCGCTCCCCTGACGATCCGGGGAGCGAAATACATTCTGAACGCATGCGTCAGAGGCAATTTCGACCCGGCCGAAGCGGACCGGCTGATCGACGAAGCGAGCGGGAGCCAGGACTACGCTGAGGGGCGAAGAGCCTTCAGCGAGAAGCGCCCCCCACGGTTTCTCGGTCGATAAAGAATTCAAGTGGCTGAACACGTTCGCGACGCTGGCAGCACGTTCCAACAGGAGACATGGAATGCAAACCAATTTGAATGGCAAGGTAGCGCTTGTAACGGGCGGAGGCCGCGATGTCGGCGGTGATATAGCCCGTTCGCTCGCCGCAGAGGGCGCTGTCGTAGCCGTCAACTACAGCCGCTCGAAATCCGAGGCCGACAGTGTTGTCAAGTCCATCGTCGCCAAGGGCGGCAGGGCAAAAGCCTATCAGGCTGACATCAGCGTCAATGACCAAGTTAAAGCCATGATTGCTGCTGTTAAGGAAGACTTCGGCACCATCGATGTGCTGGTCAACAACGCTGGCTACGTAAAGTACCAGAGGTTCATCGAATCGACCCCCGAGGAGTGGAGGAAGCAGATCGATGTCTGCCTCTACGGTGCGATCAACTGCTGTCACGCGGTGGCACCGCTGATGATTGGCCAAAACGCCGGCCGGATCATCAATCTTGTTGGCGATAGCTCCCGAATAGGAGAGGCAAACCTCGCAATCGCTGCTGCCGCTCGCGGTGGAACCATCGCGCTCGGAAAATCCCTGGCGCGCGAGTTTGGTAGAAACAGTATCACCGTCAACACGGTGTCCCTCGGCCTTGTCGAGACCTCCCATTCTGACCCCGAGTTCCTGGAGAAGAACCGCGAGAAGATCGTGAAGGCGTATCCGCTTCGCCGCATCGGGAAGCCCGACGATATCGCTCCAATGGTCACATTCCTCGCATCGGAAGCCTCGTCGTGGATCACGGGTCAAGTGATCAGCGTCAACGGTGGTTTCAGCATGGTCTGAGCGAGTAGGGGAGGAGCTTGCGATGATACACTTCGATCTCATAGCGCCGGTGGGCGATATTCTCCGCCGCAACGCGCGGATGCGTCCCGAGAAGATGGCCTTTGAAGATAAGCATCGGGCCATTTCATACGACGCGCTTGACGAGGAGACACGGGCGCTCGCCTCCCATCTGAGGGCGGCTGGCCTGAAGAAGGGGGAGGCTGTCGCGGTCTTCCTCCCCAACTCGGTCAACTGGGTGGTCGCATGCCTGGCGGTCGTCAGGGCAGGAGGCGTCTCCGTACCAGTGGCCATCGAATCCACCGACGCGGAATTGGCGTATCGGCTCGCCGATGCGGAGTGCTCAATCCTTGTCAGCGTTCCGGAAAAGAGGACACTGGTTGATGCACTGCAACCGCGCCTGGAAAGGTCTGTGAAGGTCATAGAAGCGAGCGACACAGCCGGCTTCGAATCCCTGGGACCGAACCCGGGTTTCGTGGAAGACGACCCCGATGTCGATCGAGCAGCGTATATCGTCTACACATCCGGGACGACGGGGCAGCCCAAGGGTGTACTGTTGTCCACCCGTTCGATGCTATGGGTGACATCGGCCTGTTGGGCACCGATAGCGGGCTTGAACGAACATGATGTCGTCCTCAACACGCTGCCGCTATACCACTCCTACGCCCTGAATATCGCCGTCCTGTCCGTAATCGCGACCGGTGCGAGCGAGTACATCATGGAGAAGTTCTCGACGACAGAGGCAACGAGCCTGCTTCGAAGCGGACGCTTCACCTTCATGCCGGGGGTCCCGACCGTCTTCCATTACTTCCTCTCTGCCTGCCAGGCTAACGGCGAAAAACTACTCTCATCAGTGCGGCTGTGCGTTTCCGCAGGCGCGATTTTGCCCGGGACATTGAACAGCGACTTCGAGGCGTTCTTCGGGGTGCCGTTGCTCGACGGGTACGGCATCACCGAGACGTCGACCATGGTGACGATGAACTGGCCTGGCCGTTGGCGCGTCCCGGGTTCCTGTGGGTTGCCTCTTCCTGGGCTG
>DASYHX010000500.1:0-2778 GCA_035998065.1 Pseudorhizobium sp. | reverse complement strand
GCTGCCAGCTCCTGGCGCACCTGGGCTTCAGCGTCAGGGTGGGCCGAAAGCAACGCCAAGGTCCTGAAGCTGGCCATGGCGCCTGGATCGAAGGCAAAGAGATATTGCGGGAGTTGATGGTGCGGCTTCTGCTCGGGGTTCGCACAGGCTGCAGCCATTCGCGCAGCGAGGCTGCCAGGCTGGGCGCGTTCGACATAGCCGTGGAGCCGCTTCAGCACCGTTTTCCGCTTGGCGCGATCCTTGGAACGAAGAAAGGCGTAGTTCCCCCTGTAGCGCAGATCCTGAAGCATGTCGGTGAGCTCGGCATCGTCCCGCGCCGCGTCGCCAAGCACTATCCGCCGGACCATGCGGAACCAGCCGATAAAGAAGGTGTCCCAGTCCAACGTTCCTTTGCTGGTGGCCTCGTTAGCCACCGCATCTATCTCCTCGGTGATGACGACTGACAAATGCGCGGCCAACGAGTGCATTTGGCATCCGGATTCAAGCGTCTGCTCGTTGAGCTCACGCCTGATGCTCCGTGCCGGACCGTGCGAGGCCAGCACCACAAAAGGTTCGAAGTGCCCCAACGCTGCGACTTTCTCCATGCTCGCGGCTTTGAAGGGCTCCGGTGACCTTTCGAGCACTGCCGTTACGTCCTCGCGCGACAGCAGCACCGCCTGCGCGCGAAACGGGATCTTGAGTAGCAATGGACCCGGCCCATATTTGCGCCGTAGCTCTTGCATCCGCAGGACCGCCTTATCGTCGATGTTTTCCCGTTCCGCGAAACCCACTACCTTCCTGCGTCGGATCAACGGACCTTTTGCCAGGGTCGGAACCAACACATCCTTGAGGACTGCAATAGTGTCGGCGAGGCTTGCCCGAGACACAGCGTGCACAGAAGAGAAGCTAGCGGCGGGTCCCAATTCCATTGAGCTTTGTCCAGTCCTAGTTCTGCAGAAGAATGGTGACGTGGTCACTCACTCCCCTGCCCGCCGCAATATACGCGGCTCTGTTCGCCAATGTTGCAGTGGACCAGGGGTTCCCACAGGGTTTGTTCCCGCTCGGTTGGGCGCCAGATGTTGCCTTCAGGAGCGGAGCGTTTTCCGTTCCTAGAGCACCTGTTGCACCTCATGGGAGAAGTGTGATGCCTTCCCCGGAGGATGTGCCCCGTGTCGCCTGAGGGCCCAGTTTCGAGCGTTAATCCACCGTTCACCTAACCTCCAGCTGCAAAGAAACCGCCGAACGCCAGCACCGTTAGTCGCCGTCAAGCCGCCCTCGGAGTTAGCCATGGCCCAGCCCAGCATTGAGGCAGAAATAGAGCGCTTCAGACGCGTCCTATCGGCATGGCGATGGATGTCGGAGCTTTCGGAAGATCCCGACGAAGTCGTGCGGCTTCTCAACATCGACGTCCGCAAAATCGGCGAACTCGCTTACGAATACCCTGACCACGCCGCCGAATTGCTGGAAGTAATGGACGACTACAAAGTTTTGGCGACCCAGGTGCAGGACAGAACCGAAAACTGCCGGCGTGCTCTCGCGAGCAGCTCCTTCCCGCAGTTCGCAGAGCAGAATGGATCGTGCGCCCCGATGTAGAGCAGGTGGTACGGGTCAGAAACGTCGCCCCAATCCCCATCGGCCGACAAGCGCTGCAAGAGGCGGGGGAAATGGTAGCGGAGGAGGGATTTGAACCCCCGACACATGGATTATGATTCCACTCTGATCCGCTACACAGTCCAGCAATTCCAGGCCTTTCAGCCCGTCATGTTGCAGATCGGGCTGTTTCATGTTGCATTCATCTCAACCGAAGGGAAATGCCATGCCTGATGAAGAAGACCGGGTGAACGTCACGGCGCAGTGCATGCTGCACGAGCCTCCAGTGCCAGTGGTGGTGGAGGACGCGGAGAACGACGGCTCCAAGGTCACCTGCCCGAAGTGCGGCAAGGATTACGGCAGCTGGGGCGAGGTGAAGGCTGCAATGACTGAGGCAGCTACAGCCCAACAACAGGAGAAGCTAACCGCACCCTTTCAAGGTTTGGAGGGCTGGAAGGTTACCCGGGACTAGTCGTCAGCCTCGTCATCGTCCAGACCACTGGACGATGTGAACCGATCAGCGCTTGGTCAGTGGAGTCTGACCACCACCTCGTGACACCACGGTGCCAATGGCACGCTTGGTTTGCTGCTGACCGGTCTCGAGAGCCTTCACGCGAGCTTCGAGTTCTTCTATCCGTTTCGCCATGTCTGCCATTGATAGTGTCATTGCCGATCTCCTTCTGAGGCCTGCTAGACAAGCAAACTTCAGAACAGAGGACAACAGCGATCGACAGGTGCAGGAGGGCTTTGCGGACGCCCATAATTATCTCAGAACGGGCGAAAGGCTCTCGGATAGGGTAAGGGTGCAGACATGCCTACAAGCGGCTCCTATCTGCTCTCTGACGTAACCGCCGATAAGGTCGTCATTGTGTGCGAACAGTGCCAGCGCCGCGGCGAGTATGCCACGGCTCGCCTGCTGGAGAAGCATGGCCCCGACATTGCCATGCCCGACCTCAAGACGCACTTGGTCGGCACATGCGGTGACAGCTACTCGACTAATCTGGTGGGCTGCAAAGCAAGGTATGCTCCGGAGACGATCGCGTCGTTTAAGCGGGAGGGGTGATTACTTCCCCGCCCTCGCCATTTGAAACGCCAGGTCGCGGATATTCTGCCGTGCCTCGACTATCTGAGCCGTCGAATGCTCTACCGCCTTGGTGTTCGCTTCGATGGCCTCGCGCATTGCGGCGCGATCCTTATGCTCCTCCCGAC
>DASYHX010000495.1:0-4405 GCA_035998065.1 Pseudorhizobium sp. | reverse complement strand
AATCGGCATGGAGGGTATTGGTGTGTCAGGCATGACTGCCTGCCCGATCGCTTTCGGCTTTCCCGAAGATCCGGAGGAGAAGTGTCAGTTCTCTTTCCGGAGCTTCGGGTGGGGACTGGCCTGACGCCAGCCCGCCACCGTCTGCAACCGTCACCGGGCGCCGGGTGCTTCCCGGGGGGAGGCAACCGGTTCGCGAACCCGGCCCCTGCCCGATGACTGCTTCAGAATAAGACGAGGCAAGGCTGCGGGGATGGACGGGGAAGAATGACAAAACCGCTGCCTTGAAACGCCAGCGCAATTTCTCGCCCGCGCAACATCATTGCTCACGTCAGGCGGAGCGAACGGCACCGATGATCTCGGCCAGGAGGGCGTGCAGGTCGTCGCGATAGCCGGTTCGTGCCGAGGGTGAATTCTCGTCCGACGTCATCACCACCGTGAGCCCGAGCGACGGCACGATATAGAGCATCTGACCGCCATAACCCCAGCCGAACTTGACCTCCTCGCCGCCGATCCTGCGCAGGAACCAACCGTAACCATAGCCGTCGCCGGAAAAGCGGGAATTGGTCCGCGGTGTCCATGACTGCTCGATCCAGTCCTTGGAGATGATGCGCGTGCCATCCTCCGTCTTGCCGCCGTTGCGGTAGATTTCCCCGAAGGCCAGCAAGGAGTGCGCCGTCATCGCCATCTGGTTGCCGCCGAGATAGATGCCCTGCGGATCCTGCTCCCAGGAGCCGATACGGAAACCTTCCACCGGCTCGAACCATTCGCGCGCCAGCGCCAGCGTCGACTTCTCCCCGACGCGGGTGAGGATGGCTGAGAGAAGATGGGTGGAGGCGGTGGAGTAGAGCATCTGCCCGCCCGGCTCGCCGTCGAAGGGCTCCGACAGCGCGAACCGCACCCAGTTGCGGCTCGACACCCAGCGGCCGTAGTTGGGACCCGACATGCGGGCGAGACCCGCCTGCATGGAGAGAAGGTTGCCGATGGTGATCTCGGACATGCGTGGATCCGGCTCGCGCGGCAGCTCGCGTTCGAGGATCGGCGCGATCTTCTGGTCGGTTCCCTGCAACAGACCCTTGTCGATGGCGATGCCGACCATGGCGGAGATGATCGACTTGGAGGCCGACTTGATGTTCGTCGATTCGCCAATGGAATGCCCGTTGAAGGCGCGTTCGGCAAGTATTTCTCCTTCCCGGGAAACCAGCACCACCTTGAGGGGTTCCAGACCCTTTGCTGCGTCAAGCACAGCTCCAAGGGAGGGACTCCGCGTTGGCGGTTGCGGCACCGGCTGGGCCAGAGCATGAGGGGCAGCGAATGCGAGAGGGAGAGCAGACAGGATGGTGCGTCTTGTGATCATGTGCGGCAATCTAGTGCGCCGCCGGTCCTGAACGATGGCGGCACCACCGATTCACGCCAAGGTGATGGCGCGTGAACGCAACAACTGCGGCTCCTAGAGCTCGGCCGTTGCAAAGATCTCGCTGATCCAGTCGAGAAAGACCCGTACGCGCGGTGAGAGCTGGCGGTTCTGCGGATAGAGAGCCGAAAGCGGCGTTCGCGCCGGTAGGAAATCTGCCAGCACCTCTACGAGTTCACCCCTCTCGATAAAAGGACGAAGGCGGTGACGCGGCGCTTGGATCAGACCGAAGCCACGGCAGGCGAGATCCACGATCGTGTCGGAATTGTTGACCCGGATGCGCGTCGGCAATGTAATCTCGCGGATCTGTCCATTGACGGTGAACTCCAGCGGCAGGACCTGCCCGGTACGCGAGGAGATGAAGCCGATCGCCTCATGCCCCTCCAGCGCATCCGGGGTCTCAGGCGTGCCGTGGGCCTCGATGTAGGCAGGGCTGGCGCAGGTCAGCTCGGTAATCGAGCCGAGCCTCCGCATGATCAATGAACTGTCGGAAATTTCGCCGGCGCGGATGACGCAATCGACGCCCTCGCGGATGAGGTCCACATACCGATCCGTCTGGCCGATCTGCAGTTCCAGGGCCGGGTAGCGGTCGAGGAAATCGCGAAGATGCGGAAGCAGGAATGTCTGCGTCAGCATCGGGTGGGCGTCCACCCGCAGCACGCCTTGCGGCGTTGCCTCGCGAAAAATCGTCTCCGCCTCCGCCATCTCCGCCAGGATCGACAGGCAGCGTTGGTAGAAGGCGCAACCGTCAAGGGTGACGGCGACGTGCCGCGTCGTGCGCTCCAGGAGCCGCGCGCCGAGATCCGCCTCCAGCGCCTTGATCGCCGCCGTCGCGGTGGAACGTGCAAGCCCGAGATCGGCGGCAGCCGCGGCGAAACTGCCGCGGTCCACCACCCGGACGAAGAGCTCCATGCGCGTCAAACGATCCATACGTCATTGTTCAGCATGTATGAATTATCATGTCAATTCGCGTTCATTGTTCTTCGGCTGAAGCTTCGTATCTTGGGGAGGAACGAAAGGAGACATGCCATGACACACACTGAACAACGCGTCGCCATCGTCACCGGAGCCTCGAAGGGCATTGGCCGCGCCGCGGCTATCCGCCTTGCAGCCGACGGTTTTGCTGTGATCGTCAACTATTCCTCAAGCTCGGCCGCTGCCGACGAGGTGGTCGCGGAGATTGAAGCGGCCGGAGGTAAGGCGCTCGCCGTGCAGGCGGACGTCAGCACATCGGCCGGCATCGCCGCACTGTTCGACGCTGCGGAAGAGAACTTCGGCGGCACCGACGTCCTCGTCAACAATGCCGGGGTGATGACGCTCATCCCGTTGACGGAAATGGATGATGCCACCTTCGAACGGCATATTGCCGTCAACCTCACCGGTACCTTCTACGGCATTCGGGAGGCGGGCCGACGGCTGCGCCACGGTGGCCGCATCATCAACTTCTCCTCCAGCGTCATTGGGGCGTACGGCCCGCGCTATGGAGGATACGCGGCGAGCAAGGGCGGCGTCGAGGCCATGACCCATGTAGCTTCGAAGGAACTCGGAAGCCGGGGGATTACGGTCAACGCCGTTGCGCCGGGGCCGGTGGAAACCGAGATGTTCATGCACGGCAAATCGGAAGAACTGGTGCAGAACATTGTCCGGGGCATTCCGCTGGGGCGGCTCGGCCAGCCGGACGACATCGCCCCGGTCGTGTCCTTCCTCGCAAGCCCCGAGGGCGGATGGGTGAACGGCCAGGTGCTTCGCGCCAATGGCGGCCTGCTCTGACTGAAAGAGCAGCAAAAGGAGAGATCCATGCCATTCGTCAACATCAAGACGCCAGAAGGCGCCCTCACGCGGGCGCAGAAGGAAGAAATCATCCACCGCACGACGGACATGCTTGTCGGCTATTTCAGCGAGCAGGCCCGACCTTATACGATGGTGCTCATCGAGGAGGTCAAGGACGGCGGCTACGGTCGGGCGGACGAAGTCTACACCGTCCCGGATGAGTATCGTGCCAAGCCTGAGCACTAACGTTTTTCCACCCCATTCTGGCACGCCCGCTTTCCAGCAAGAGTTGCGTGTCTTTGGAAGAAAGTAAATCTGAAACCTCCCGCCCTTTCGCAGGTTGTAGTGGCGAACCCATGAGGGTGCGCAATGCGGCAGACAATGCCCGAAAGAGGAGAAGCCTGTGAAAGCTCTGGTTTGGCACGGAAAGGAAGACATCCGCTGCGATACGGTCACCGATCCGGAGATCGAAGATGCACGCGATGCGATCATCAAGGTTTCCAGCTGCGCGATTTGCGGCTCCGACCTCCACCTCTTCCATAATTTCATTCCGGCCATGGAGCCGGGCGACATTGTCGGACACGAAATGATGGGCGAGGTCGTCGAGGTGGGCTCGTCGGCAAAGAGCACGCTGAAGAAAGGCGACCGGATCGTCGTACCCTTCACCATCTTCTGCGGCGAATGCGACCAGTGCAAGCGCGGCAACATGTCCGTCTGCGAACGCTCCAACCGCAACAAGGCCATGGCCGACAAGGTGTTCGGACACACTACGGCTGGCCTTTTTGGCTACACGCACCTCACGGGTGGCTATCCAGGTGGCCAGGCCGAATACATGCGTGTCCCCTTCGCCGACAAGACCCACATCAAGGTGCCGGACAGCCTGACCGATGAACAGGTTCTGTTCCTCGGCGACATCTTCCCGACAGGCTGGCAGGCCGCCGTTCACTGCGACATCGAACCGACCGACACGGTTGCCATCTGGGGCTGTGGTCCGGTCGGCCAGATGGCCATCCGCAGCGCCGTGCTCCTCGGCGCCAAGCAGGTTGTTGCAATCGACTGCATTCCAGAGCGGCTCTCCATGGCGGAAGCAGGTGGTGCGATCACCATCAACTTTGAGACGGAAAGCGTCGTCGAACGCCTCAACGACCTGACCTCGGGCAAGGGCCCGGAAAAATGCATCGACGCCGTCGGTCTGGAGTCGCATGTCTCCATGGGCCAGCCGGA
>DASYHX010000042.1:0-11357 GCA_035998065.1 Pseudorhizobium sp. | reverse complement strand
GGGAAATCGGCGATGCCGCGCTGCCGGCACGTCTGTCGCTCCAGGCCGGTGTCTCCGGTCTCGGCGCCTATGGCGATTACATTCTGGCCGCCACCGATCTCGAAGCCGCCCTCGGGCGTGCCAGCCTCACCATGGGCACGCTGTTGCAGTCATCTACCAGCATGCAGTTCTTCGTGCGGGATGGCATGACTTACTGGTGCTACGTTGTGACGGAGCGCTGCGACGTCGGGCGTCAGAAGAACGAGATCCTGGCGCTCGGCTATATGCTGGATCTAACGCGCCGGTTCCTGGGCAGGACATGGGTCCCGCGCCGGGCGATCCTGTCAGGCTCCGTGCTGCAATCGAGGACGCAGGTCGAAGCCGCGCTCTCCGCGGATCTGTCACTTGGAGCTGTCGCCGGACTCGTCTTTCCGGAAGAGGAACTTGCCGCGGCCAATCCGCGCCGATTGGCTTGGTCTGCAGGAGAAGGTCCGCAGGAGCCGATCGTCGACGATCTCGTCGCTTGCGTGGAGCATTTGATCGGGTTGAGATTGCTGGAAATTCGCCCTTCAGTGGATTGGGTTGCAGCGCGCCTGGGCATGTCGCGGCGGTCGTTCCAGCGTCGCCTGTCCGAACGCGGATCGACCTTCGAGACGGTACTGAGGACGGTGCTCGAGCGCGAAGCCGAGAACCTCCTGGCTGATCCCCGATGCTCGATCTCACAAGCGGCATACGAACTGGGATACGCGGATGCAGCGCATTTCAGCCGAGCATTCCTCAGCTGGAAAGGCGTGTCGCCTCGCACGTGGCGGGCCGCTGCTCATGAGCTAGAGAACGGCAGCTACCCGCGAAGGCGCCCCGGAAGCTGACGGCCTCCTTTCGGCCCGACGCCGCCGATCCCGGAAAGGTGGTTTGGGGTCGAGAGCAGGCGGCCGCGGGATTGCGTCGAGCGCCTACGGCGCCAATCTGAAGCCGTTGCCGCTGCCCGGTGAGAGCGACCAACAATAGAAGCCGACATGCGAGAACCTCTCGCTACGAGCGTCCCATCGGTGGTTGATGAAATTACCAGCCGGCCCACGCGGACGTTCTCAACATCTGCGGCCGATCCCGCCGTCACATGGAAGTAGTATGCTGTTCAAGAGCCGGGTTCTCGATGGTGTCAAGGCTGGCAGGATAACGCTTGCCTTTCGGTGCTGGACCAAGCCCACGGTGCGCGCTGGCGGCGCATTGAGGACGCCGCATCGACCCAATCAGGACGGAGGCAGCTTCAGACAAGGGCTCCGGAAGCAATACGGATAGTCGTAATCCGAGGCGCGTCGGTACTCCTGCGGCAGTCTCTGCAACTCTTCGCCGCCAGCCTCGTGCCATGCGAAATCGAACGAGGTGGACGCGCCGATCGCCAGCGATACGCGCCGGAGCTGGACCATGTTGGTGGCGGGGGTGAAGCCGAGGTCGAGGTCGAGGATGTCGCCCATCCCGACGGCCCGGCCGTTGATGCGCCAGCCCGACGCCGAACGGACGATGTGGTCGTCGATGGCTCGGTCGTCGATGAACCCGGTGATCCGTCCCGCACGCGTCACCCAGTTGCCATCCAACGTCAGGACATATCGCAGCGCGGTTGGGCCGCGCGGGTCCAGGAACGTCGACTGTCCAGACAGCTCGCAGCCGTCTTCCAGCTCTCGCACGCTTGCGGCATCATGCCCGGGGACATCCAGGCGGCGCCAGAAGGCGGTTGCGAGCGTCCCCATGACCTAGACCTCCTATTGCACGAAATGCCGGTATATTACACGGCTTCATGCTCCCTTCCGGCTCTTCCGGTCGATCAGCACGGCTTGCTGCCATTGGCTTGGCGCCTTATCGGTCCGATGGACGCATCCCGCCCAGCAGCACGGCCGCTTCTTTCCTTCCGAAAGTTCTTCGAGTGTACGCTGGATGCGGCGCTGCCGCGTCACCGGCTGCTTCGCGTCTTCGACCCAGCAGATGAACTCGTTGCGGCCGAGCGGAGTCAGGCTCTGCCAGTGGGCGTAGATGGCCGGATCCGATCGAAGCGCGATCTGAAGATCTTCCTGCGCTTCATGGACCGTGCCATGTGGGAATCCGCCTTCCAACCGAGCCTCCGATCATCACGGCCTCGATGCCGTCCGCCTGGTCCAGCATCCAGCAACATGGCTGGATAGTGCACTTCGAAGGAAGCCATGTCGATCACCCGCCGATCGGTGCATCCCGTCGCTCGACGGGGAGGTCAGCTCTCGTGCCGAGAAGCGACAGGAGCGGACGTCGCCGCCACGCGCGTTCATGCCACTCCGCGAGGTTCAGGCTCGGCTGCGAGGAGTTACGTCTACGTTTTTGCAATCGCACGGCATAAGCTTACCGAATGGGATTACTAACCTTCAGCATCAACGTCACCCTAGACGGTTGTGTCGATCACCAGGAAGGGATCGCGGACGACGAAACGCACGCGTACTTCACCCGCCTTATGGATGGCAGCGGGGCGATGCTGTGGGGGCGCACCACCTACGAGATGATGGAAAGCTACTGGCCGGCAGTTGCTCGCGGCGAGGTCCAGGCGCCCCCGGCGATCCGAGAATGGGCGATCAAACTTGAGGCCAAGCCGAAATACGTGGTGTCATCCACGCGGAAGGACTTTCCGTGGAGCAACAGCCATCACGTTTCGGAGGACCTGCGAACAGGCGTGCAGAGGCTCAAGGACGCGACGCCGGCGGGCGTGCTGCTTGGCAGCGGCAGACTCGCGACCGAGCTGGACCGGCTAGACCTGATCGACGAGTACAAGCTCCTTGTTCATCCAAGAATCGCCGGCCACGGCCCGACGCTGTACCAGGATGGACTACCCACGACACGACGTCTGGAACTGAGCTCCATGAAGCCGCTCCGGAATGGCGCAGTTGCCATGCACTACCGGCGCGAACGCGATTAACGCTACCGTTTATGCGAAGTTTTCAGACGACTGACGATTGACGAGTGACCGCGAAGGATCCGCGCCCAAGCAGGTCTGTACGGCCGCAGTGGGTAGTAAACTGAAGGTCGGCTTTCCAACCTGATACGCCGGAAAGCTGCCGGTCCGGTTTCGGCCCGGTCTGGCAATCGAGGTCAATGCTGATCTGGTGGATTTGCGGATGGTGCGGTCCGCCATCATCGCAGCCGGAGCCGACACCCTGAACGACCGGGTTGGCCTTGCCGGATTGAAGCTGAAGCTAAGGGACGAGCTCCGTTCGCTAGTTGGCGACTTTCGGGTCATCCAGCTTTCGCTGCGGCCTCTATCGCCGCGATGTCGATTTTCCCCATCGTCATCATCGCATCGAAAGCACGTTTCGCCTTTTCTCCATCGGATCCCGTCGTCAGGTCGAGCAGCAGCCTCGGGGTGATCTGCCAGGAATGGCCCCAGCGATCCTTGCACCAGCCGCAGGCGCTTTCCTGCCCGCCATTGTCAACGATCGCATCCCAGTACCGATCGGTCTCCTCCTGGTCGTGGGTGACAACCATGAAAGAGACAGATTCGTTCGGCGTGAAGGTCGGGCCGCCGTTGAGGCCGACGAATTTTTGGCCGAGCACGGTGAACTCGACGGTCAGATCGTCGCCTTCCTTGCCGCCGGGAAAGTCGGAAGCAGCCGCATTCACCCGCTCGACCTGACTGTCGGGGAAGATCGACGCATAGAACGCTGCGGCTTTTTCCGCTTCGCCGTGGTCGAACCACAGGCAGGTGATGAGTTCGGCCATATCCCGTCTCCTTGTTCTGGCGTGGATGCAGTCATTTTGCGGCCTATCGGCTGACGACGTCGAAGCCGCCGAAGATCATCCGCTTGCCGTCGAAAGGCATCGGGTTGTCGGTCATTGCCCCCTTCATCTCGGCAAAGACCGCCTTCTGTCCCGCATCGCGCGTTGCCTTGTCCGGCCACTCAATCCAGGAGAAGCAGACCGTCTCGTTGGGGCCGGCCTTCACAGTCCGTGCAAAATCGGTGACCTTGCCCGCGGGAACGTCGACGCCCCAGCATTCCACATGGCGCGTCGCCCCGTGGCGCAGGAACAACGGCGCGGCAGCTCGGCAATGCTGCACGAAGACGTCCCGATTGACCGTCGGCACGGCGAGGACGAAGCCGTCGACATAGCCAAAGGCGCCGCCCGGCCCCTCGTCGACTACCGGCTCGAACCCACCGAAGATCATCCGGTGGCCATCGAAGGCCATGTCGGACGTGTCCATCCGCGGATCGGTCATCATCGCGGTCTCCGCGGCGTCCTTGGTCGCCTTGTCCGGCCAGGCTATCCATCCGAAGGCGATGAGTTCGTCGTCCTTCGCGGCGACGGAGCGGTAGAAGTCGGTCACCTCGCCCTTCGGCACATCGTCGCCGACCGCGTCGATGACGCTCGTAGCGCCGAACTCGCGAAAGAAGGGGGCGGCCATTGTTGCCTGTTCCACAAAGCGCTCGCGCTTTGATCCCTTGACCGGGATCACGCATCCCATCACGTATGTCATCAGCGTCACTTTCTGCTCGGATTGTGGGCCTTCAGTAGGGTTCAGGTGCTCAGCGCAGACCGTTCGGAGACCGGCAGGACGATGATGACCGACCCAAGCCGGCGGGTTTGTGCCTGACCATCTGCATAAGGGCAGGCGCAACGCTTTCCGGGTGGGCGCATTTGACAAGAGGCAGGAGGTCCGCGTCGCGGGATGGCTTTCCTGCTCCGAGCCCAGCGTAGCTCGAGGTCGCCAACGAAGCCTGCTATAGCGGCTGCAGCCATGCAACGTTACTAACGGAAGCGGGCCCGCGGGAAGTTCCGGCTTCATCCACTTGCCTCCGCCTCGGCGTTCGTTCCAGGCATCTCATTGATATGGAGGATGTTGCCGTCCGGATCCTTGAACCAGACCATCTTCATACCGTCGGCATAGTGGATACCGTCGCGATAGGTGGCGCCTTCCATCTCGTAGCGCTCGAAGGCAATACCCCTTTGTGCCAGATCCAGGACGATGGACTCGAGCTCGCCGGCCGCGTCGAACACTACCGCATTGGCTCGGTTCGTTCCCGCCTCCTCAGAGCGATAGACGACAAGATGTGTGTGCCCGGTGCGGTAGACGACCACTTCGCCGCCATCCTCCACGGCCGAAAGCCCAAGAATGGCTTCATAGAAGGCGCGGGCTCGGTCAATGTCGGACACTGCAAGAATGGCGGACGAGGTCTTGTACGAGAGCATGTCGAGCCTTTTTTCCTGCCAGGTTCCATCACCTGACCGTTAAGTTGATATCAACTTAATGTATAGCCGGTCAAGTGCCGATGGCGGCTCAACCCCCTCAGAGCCGATAGAAGCCGCCACTCCGTTACGGCCCAATGCTCGCGATCGCGATGATTCCCGAGGTGGAATAGCTTCCGATCGTTGGTCGCACGATGTCAGACTTGTCGCGAGGATCAGCTTCCGACGGAAGCGGATATCAGGATCTCAGGATACAACAGACGCGCTTTCTTAAGATCCATGGTGATAGCCTTCCTCGCGGAGGTGCCCGATGCGTATCGTCACGAAGATCAATCTTTCTCTGGGCGCAGTTCTAGCCGTTTCGGCCTTGATGAACCTGGCGGCTCTGGAACTGACCGTCATGCCCGGCTTTCTTGAACTTGAGAACGAGACGGCAAGCCGCAACCAGAGCAGGGTGATCGAAGCCATCAGGTCGCAGCAGGAGCAAGTTGCCGCGTCTTCACGGGACTACGCGTTCTGGGATGACAGCTACGCCTTCATTAACGGCACGGACGGCAGCTACGAGGCGAAGAACGTCAATGCCGACTCTCTCGAGGCTCTAGGGGTTAACTACTTCCTCGCCATCGACCCGTCCGGCACCATCAAGCTGGACAAGGGCTTCGATTTGTCCGGGGAGGAAGCAAGAGGCGTTCAACTTCTCCAGACCGGCGTGCTGCCCGAGGATCATCCCTTTCGGAAGCCTTTCACCGAAGCGGCCTCTCGCTCGGGTTTGATGCGCACAGAAGAAGGCATCGTGGCTGTTGGCTACGCGCCCATCCTGACTTCGGAGCGGACCGGCGAAATCTCCGGCACGCTGCTTTTCGGCAAGCTCCTAGACCTCGACGCCCTCCGCGATATGACCAAGGTGGACTTCGATCTTCGGCCGGCAGCACCCACGGCGCCACTTACGGAGGAACAGGTCCAGCGGCCTGAGACCATCGAGGTGCGAACCGTTCTGGCAGGCATCGATGATTCCCCTATTGCGGTGGTCACCTCGCGCACGAGTCGCTCGATCAGCTCAGCGGGACAGCAGGCGGTCTGGGCCGCCTTGGCGCTCCTCGTCTTCGGTGGCGCGTTGCTGATCGCGTCGCTGGCTTTTGTCCTGCGGCGCATCGCCGTCAAGCGGATCGAAGCCATGCGTGCCCACCTCCTCGGGGTTGCGACAACCGGTAGCCTCGATCCGATCCCGAACGACAATCAGCGCGACGAGTTGAGCGAGACGATCACCTCTTTCAATGTTATGGCCAAACAACTTGCCGAGCTGCGGGAATCGCTCCGGCGGCAGGATTATCATCACGGAGCAGCCGATCAGGCTGCCGGCATCCTGCATAATCTCCGCAACGCGGTGAGTCCCATCGGCACGATCGTCTGGGACATGGCAAAAACCGAGGAGGCCGGCTGGAAGCAAAATCTGGGAATGGCGCTCCGGCAGCTCGATGATCCTGCGCTCCCTCCGGAACGGGCGCAGAAGCTCAACCAGTTCGTCGCCCTCTCGACCAGCAGACTGCTTGAAGAGGGGGGGAAACGACAGGCAAATCTGCGAGCACTGGAGGCGATGGTGCGACATGTCGATGGGATCTTGAAAGACGAAGATGCGGTGTCGAGAGGCGAGCGCCGCGTGGAGACCATCGGTGTTGCTGGGATCGTGGGCGAGGTGTTGAAGCTGGTCGGCAACAGGCAATCGGTCGCGCTGGAAGCGGACATTGCCGACGATGCGGCCATCGAAGGTCATCGTATCGCCCTTGAGCAGGTACTGGGAAACATCTTCCTGAACGCTGCGGAGGCGATCGAGGCATCCGAACATGGAAAAGGGACGATCCAAGTTTCTGTTCGGGACGTGCAGCACGAGGGCGGACCGGCGCTCGACATCGCGGTGCGCGATGACGGGGATGGAATCTCCCCCGACCGTCTGAGTGCCATTTTCGAGAAGGGCTACTCGACCCGCCGGGAACGGTCTGGTGGGCTCGGACTGCACTGGTGCGCGAATGCCGTGAATGCAATGAATGGCCGCCTCTATGCCGAAAGCGGGGGGCTGCAGTGTGGCGCTACACTGCACCTCGTCCTGCCCCGTGCCGTAGCAGAATTAAGGAGCGCGGCATGACCGTCCCCACCACGAAGCCACGCCGCATACTAGTGGCTGACGACGACGCGCAGGTTCTGGACGCTTACCGGCGCGTACTTGATGACCTTACCTCGCGCGAGGAACCGTCCACCTCAAAACTTGACGACCTGTCGGCCGAACTGTTTGGAAGCGGCCCTTCCGCGCCACCCAAAGTCTCACTCCTGGACGAGGTCGTCTACTGTCACCAGGGAGACCTCGCCGTCCGCCATGTCTCGGAAGCGATCGCAAGCGGAGAGGCCTTCGCGATCGTGTTTATCGACATGCGGATGCCCCCGGGCATCGACGGGCTGGAAACGGCTCGGCGGATTCGCGCAATCGATCCCCACGCGAACATCGTGATCGTGACGGGATATTCCGATCACAAACCGGCCGAGATCACAGCAGCTGTCGGCTCGCCCGAGAAGCTCTTTTATCTCTTGAAGCCGTTCGATGGGGACGAACTGCAGCAACTTGCGACGGCGCTTGTTTCCCGGTGGGCGGTCGACATAGGACTGGCCGAAGATCTCGCCGAGCGGGTCGTCCAGCTCGAGCAGATGTATGCGGAGCTGAAAGCCAGCGAGGCGCGAGCTCAGGCGTTTGCACGGCTGGATGCACTGACAGGTCTGCTCAATCGCCCCGGGTTGAGTGAGCGTTTTCAGATCGAATCAGGTCTCGCCGTCGCAGATGCCCGGCAGTTGACGATGCTGTATCTCGATCTCGACCGCTTCAAGGATATCAATGATACGCTTGGCCATGCGGTGGGCGACGAAGTGATCTGCGAGTTCGCGAGACGGGTAAAAGATGCTGCGGGGCATGACGGCTTCGCAGGGCGCTTGGGCGGCGACGAGTTTGCTGTCGTCTGCCTGGATCACAGCCGCGTCGGCACGCTCAGCCAGCGGCTGTTGCACGCGTGCTCCGCCCCGTACACCTTCGACGGTCATACTGTGCGCACCAGTGTCTCCATCGGCATCGCGACTTCTGATCCCGACAGCCCGGACCTCATCGAAACCATGCGCCGCGCCGACATTGCGCTTTATGCCGCCAAGGCTGCTGGCCGAGGTACCGCGCGCGAGTTCGATCTCTCCATGGATGAGAACATCCTCGGCAGCCACAGCCTGAGCCGCGATTTGGCCGCTGCCATTGCCAATGATGAACTCACCTTGCACTACCAGCCGCTGGTCGGCGCTGACGGAGCTCCCATCAGCAGCGTCGAGGCTCTGCTGCGTTGGAAGCACCCGACAAAAGGCATGGTTCCGCCGCTTGTGTTCATTGAAGTAGCCGAGAAGAGTGATCTCATTCACGAGCTTGGCGACTGGGTCATCCGACGGGCGTTCGCCGATTCACGAAACTGGCCGGATCTCGTCACCGCAATCAACCTGTCTCCTGTTCAACTACGTGCTCCTGACTTCGCGGATCGTGTCGCAGCCCTCGTCGCAGAGGCAGAGGTCGATCCTCATATGATCGAGTTCGAGGTCACGGAGACGATGCTGATTGACGACATGGAGAGAGCGGCAGAAACACTGCGAACGCTGAAGAGGATCGGCTTCAGGCTTGCCCTCGATGACTTCGGCAGCGGCTATGCCGGGCTTGGCTACCTCAACCAGATCGCCTTCGACAGGTTGAAGATCGATCGCTCCTTCGTTCAGGATCTACAGAGGAAGCCAGGAGCAGAAGGGATTATCGGGTCCATCGTGGGCATAGGAAAAGCTCTGGGCTTGGCGATTACGGCCGAAGGAGTTGAGGATCGCGAGCAGCATCGCTTCCTCAAGGGTGCAGGATGTTCCTACATGCAGGGTTTTCTGTTTCACCGCCCTCAGCCCGCTGAGGATTTGCAGCGACTACGCTTGAGCCTGCGCCCGATGCAGCGAAGCGCGTAGACGAGTATAGGCGACCTTGAGATGAGAACTGCTCACTGGGGTGTCGCCGCTCGAAGGGGCTCGGGACGACGGCGCCCGAGCCTTATTCAGCTAGGCGCCGAAGGCACCGTCGATGGTGTGCATGGCACCAGTCACGAAACCGGCATCCGGCCCCGCGAGCCAAGCAACCATGCCCGCGACTTCCTCTGGCCGCCCATGGCGCTTGATCGCCATGAAGCTGTGCATCAGGTCTCTCATCGGCCCCTCTGCCGGATTCGCGTCCGTATCGATCGGCCCGGGCTGCACGACGTTCACCGTTATCCCGCGCGGCCCGAAATCCCGCGCCAGCCCCCGCGCCATTCCTTGCAGGGCGGACTTGCTCAACGCGTAGGAGGCCATGCCTGGCACAGGCATCCGATCACCATTCACGGAGCCGATCACGATGATCCTTCCGCCCGTCGGCATCTGCCGCGCCGCCTCTACCGAGGCGTGGTAAGGGGCGTGGACGTTGACGCGGAACAGCCGATCGATCTCGTCCGGATCCTGTTCCAGCGCATCGCCGAATACGGCGAAGCCGGAGTTCACGACCAGCACGTCCAATGGTCCGCTTTCGCGCACGCGCGCGATCACTGCGTCACGATCGGCGCTGTCAGTCTGAACTGCGTTGCTGCCGGTCTCGGCCGCCAATTGCGCGGCTGCTCCGGGCGACCCGGCATAGGTGAAGGTCACCTTCGCACCGTCTGTCGCAAAGCGCCGCACGATGGCGGCGCCGATCCCTCGGCTGCCGCCGAGAACCAGCACGGATCTTCCTGGAAACGAGGCCATCAGGCTCTCCTTGAGAGTTTAGGTAGGGGGCGCTACATAAACCCGACGTCCACGATCGTCAAGAGATTTTGTAATGGACAGTACAAATGTCCCTCGCCCCCGCGGACGCCCCCGCCGCTTCGATCCCGATCAGGCGGTTGCTACCGCCCAGCACCTGTTCCACGCGCGCGGCTATGATGCCGTCAGTGTCGCGCATCTGACCGAAGCGTTCGGCATCAAGCCGCCCAGCTTCTACGCCGCGTTCGGCAGCAAGGGCGGCCTCTACGCCCGGATTCTTGATCGCTATGCAGACATCGGCGCCATTCCCCTAGCGGAGCTGCTGCGGCCTGACCGTCATGTTGCCGCGTGTCTCCAAGCGGTTCTCGAGGAGGCCGCCCGCCGCTATGCTGCCGATCCAGCCGCGGCGGGATGCCTGGTGCTCGAAGGGACCCGCTGCAACGATCCGGAAGCACGCGAGGCGGCGCTCGTCTACAACCTTGCTGCGGAGGAGGTAATCCGCCAGTACATCGCCGCTCGTTATCCGCAGGAAGCCGAACGTGTGACGGACTTCGTCAGCACCACCATGTCCGGCCTCTCCGCCAAGGCACGCAATGGGCACGATCTGGACCGTCTCCTTGCCACGGCACGCCTCGCCGGCGCGTCGCTAGCGCAGGCGCTTCATGATTGACAGCGTGCGGGGATGGGGTGCTGTCGGTTCCTACTAGTATGCGAGGCTAGCCGCCCAGCGCCTTTCCGATGATGGCCAGCACCTTCCTCGTGCGTTCGATCTCGTCGAGGATGATGCCCATGTTCGGCTTGTCAGGACCTTCCGGCATGTCACGCATGGCTTCGAGCTCCTCCAGCTCCTCCTCGAACATGCGCTTTCGCCCCATCCACATGTCCCATTCCGCTTTCTCCTCTTTCGTCGCGGGTCCGCGGATCACGGCCGTGCCCGCGCGGATGTCGATGATGACGTGATCGGGATGGGGCAGGGGCTCTGGCAGGTGTGTGATCCCGATCTGCCTGCGCCGGTCCAGCTCGCGCTCCCACTCGATCTTGTAGGTCATGGCGACGTCCAACCACTCGTCGTGCAGGCGCCGGTTTTCGCGCTCGGTCGTCACCAGCAGCTCGGTGAAGAGACGCTGAGCGCGATTGTTACCCTTGGCGGCGTTCACGGCCAGCGAGCGCACAACCGCCTGCGCAAGTGGAATGGCGACAGGACCTTTGGCGTCCTGAACGCTGATCGTGCGGTAGGCCTCCTCCAGGATGATGCTCTTCAATCTTTCCTCGTGAAGGGCTGGGAGCTTGGCCTTGTTCCTGGCGCCCTTCGGCCTCCCCTTCGGATTGCCGGATCGTCCTGGCTGGAAGCGGTGCTCAAC
>DASYHX010000039.1:0-5577 GCA_035998065.1 Pseudorhizobium sp. | reverse complement strand
CAATCGCGAGATGGTCGCCGACAGCCTGTTCGGCATGAGTGACGAGAACCAGAGCTGGCTGAAGCTCCTGATGGACAATCCAACCTCGGATGACATTTTGCTCGACGGGCTTCACCTTTATCTCGACCGGCAGGCGGAGGCCCGCTTGCTGAACTCCCTCAAGCTGCAGAAATGCGGAGACTGGATGGGCAATGCTGCCCCCGGACGCCTGCAGATCCGTCTGATGGAGGCTGCCAAGGCGAGCCAGCATCCGGCCTACCTCGCCTTCTGCGAGGGCCTGGTCAGTTCCGGCGGCCTGGAGCGAGCTTATCCAAAGGCTGATGTGTAGCGGCCTTCAATGGAGCCGTCCCCGTCAGACGGCGACTGCTGAAGCGTATCCACGCCGACAGGCGAAGGCGTGCCCCCGCGGTCCAACCACCGGTCGCTCCCGCTTTCAAACAAGGCGATGGCTATTAGCCGTGCGCCCCGAGCGTTTCGCGGTCATGCTGCCCGAGACGCAGGAGCCGTTTACCTCGGCTTCTGCGGCTTGTAGTGAGGCCGCCAGACCTCCGCCTGGATGAAGTCTGCCACCAAGTCTGCCCCGCCTTGCTCCCTGGCGGTTCCGGGACCCTTTCAGGTGAAGGCGTCTACCATGGAGTCCTTGCGCTCCTTGATGAAGGCCAGAAGCGACGCGTCGATGTCCGGATCAAGCGGCGGTGCTTCATAGGAATCGAGCCAGGACCGGCAGAGGGCATTTGCCCGCTCCTCTATCCGCTTCTCGCCCTCGATTTCCCACTGCTCAAACGAGTTGTTGTCCATCAGAGGCGATCGGTAGAAGGCAGTTTGGAAGTTTGCCTGGGTATGGGCGCAACCCAGATAGTGGCTTCCTGGCCCTACTTCGCGGATCGCATCCAGCGCCTGTCCCGACTCGGACAGATCGATGCCTTCCGCCATCCTCTGCATCATGCCGAGTTGGTCCTGGTCGATCATGAACTTCTCATAGGAAGAGACGAGCCCCCCTTCGAGCCATCCGGCCGCATGCAGTACGAAATTGGTGCCGGCGAGCAGGGTCGTGTTCAGCGTATTGGCGGATTCATGCGCCGCCTGCGCGTCCGGCACCTTTGAGCCGCAAAGCGAACCGCCGGTACGGAACGGCAGGCCCAACCGCCGGGCCAGTTGTGCGGCCCCATAGGATACAAGCGACGGTTCCGGCGTACCGAAAGTCGGCGCGCCTGACTGCATTGAGATGGAGGCCGCAAACGTGCCGAAAAGGACAGGTGAGCCGGGCCGGATCAACTGGGTAAGTGCGGCTCCCGCCAGAACCTCGGCCAGGATCTGCGTCAGGGTGCCAGCCACGGTCACCGGGCTCATCGCGCCCGCGAGGATGAACGGTGATACCACGCAGGCCTGATTGTGACGCGCGTAGACCTTCAGCGCCCCGACCATGGTTTCGTCGAACACCATCGGTGAATTGGCGTTTATCAGGTTGAGCGTGACGCAGTTGTTCTCGACGAAGTCATGGCCGAACACCAACTTGCACATCTCAATCGTGTCTTCAGCCCGCTCCGGCGCCGTCACCGAACCCATGAAGGGTTTGTCGGAATACTTGATGTGGCTATAGACCATATCGAGGTGACGCTTGTTCACCGGAATGTCCACTGGCTCGCACACCGTCCCGCCGGAGGAGTGTATGGAAGGCGCCATATAGGCGAGCTTCACGAAACTGCGGAAATCTTCGATGGTGGCATAGCGGCGATTGCCGTCGAGATCGCGTACAAAGGGCGGACCGTAGACGGGTGCGAATACGGTGGCGTTGCCGCCGATATGGACGTTCCTCGCAGGGTTGCGGGCGTGCCAGGTGAACTCCCGCGGTGCTGTCTTCAGCACTTCGCGGCAGAGCCCCTTCGGAAAATGAACTCGCGGCCCTCTCACGTCGGCGCCTGCCTTCGCCCATAAGTCCAGCACCTCGGGATCGTCGCGGAATTCGATCCCGATCTCCTCCATGATGAGGTCGGCATTGGCCTCGATTAGCGCCAGACCCTCTTCGTCCAGCACATCGTAGACGCCGATCTTCCGGGTGATATAGGGCATGGAGACGCCGGGACCTGCGCCCGCACGCGACGCCCGCCGTCCTGCCGCGCCTCGCTCGCCACGCGAACGGCGTCCGCCAGCAGCCGCTTCCGTCGATTGATTCAGCTCGTCCATGTCTTCCTCACCCTTGCGCCGGAGCGCCTGCCTTCAACTAAGCGATATGCTAGGATGACCCGTCGGGCCAGCCCCGCCTTTCTGCGCCACCCACTTGCGCAGATCAGACATCAATCTCGTCCGTCCCGTCGCTTTTCCATCAAGCGAAGGTCGTTTTCGAGGAAGTTGGAAAACTTTTTGCGTTTCATCATGTTCGGATAGCAGGCACAGTGGCGTGCCGTCACCGAAGTGGAAGTGCGCATGTCTGATGACGACATCATTCTCTCCGAACTTTCCGACGAGGAACTCGTGCAGCAAATGCACGACGATCTCTATGACGGTCTGAAGGAAGAGATCGAGGAAGCGACACGAATATTGCTCGATCGCGGCTGGGCCCCCTACGACGTCCTGACGAAGGCGCTGGTGGAGGGCATGCGGATTGTCGGCGTTGACTTTCGCGACGGCATTCTCTTCGTTCCCGAAGTTCTTCTGTCGGCCAACGCAATGAAAGCGGGCATGACCATCCTGCGGCCACTGCTTGCTGCTACCGGTGCGCCTAAACAAGGAAAGATGGTCATTGGCACCGTTAAGGGTGACATCCACGACATCGGCAAGAACCTGGTCGGCATGATGATGGAGGGCGCGGGCTTCGACGTTATCGACCTTGGCATCAACAATCCGGTCGAGAACTACCTGGAAGCTCTGGAACGTGAGAAGCCGGACATCCTGGGAATGTCTGCGCTGCTGACGACGACGATGCCCTACATGAAGGTCGTCATCGACACGATGAAGGAAAAGGGTATCCGCGACGACTACGTGGTACTGGTTGGAGGTGCGCCGCTCAACGAGGAGTTCGGCAAGGCCGTGGGGGCAGACGCCTACTGTCGGGACGCGGCTGTCACCGTGGAAACGGCCAAGGACTTCGTGCGGCGCAAGCACAATTCGCTTGGCGGGCGATAGAAACGGTGGCCTCCGCCAGGCGGAGGCCACTTGAGATTATTCTGCAGCGTTAGCTACGTTGCGACCGGCATCCTGCGTCGCATCAACGGCATTGGCCGTGTCGGCGCCAACGCCACGAATTGTGTTGCCGCAAGAGCTGAGAGCGGCGGCGGTTACAAAAAGAGCGGCGATAACCGTGACTGTCTTGGACGTCATGATAAAGTACTCCAATGGTTGTCGATCAAAAAAAGGTGGAACATTGCCTTCCGCCACAGGAACGCCTCAATCACGAAAAGGTTCACGTTATTGCGTGCGGGGCGATTGCTCGCGAGATTTTGGCGATCTGCGACCAGCACGGTCTCCACCACATCGACCTCCAGTGCCTGCCGGCGATCTGGCACGCTTATCCGCAAAAGATCGTTCCTGGACTGGAAGAAGCGGTTCGGAATGCACGTGCAAAGGGCTTCGAAAAGATCTTCTTCGCCTATGCCGATTGCGGCACCGGCGGCGACATCGACCGGCTCTGCGAGCGCGAGGGTATCGCCCGCATCGCCGGACCTCATTGCTATTCCTTCTTTTCCGGCAACGACATCTTCGAGGCCAAGGCAGATGAGGATCTTTTGAGCTTTTTCTTAACCGACTTCCTCGCCAGACAGTTCGATGCCTTCGTCATCGAGCCGCTTGGGCTCGATCGGTATCCGCAACTGAAAGAGGCTTATTTCGGCAACTACCGAAAACTTGTTTATCTGAGCCAGGAGGCAGACGAGGCGCTTCAGGCAAAGGCAAAAGCTGCGGCCGATTATCTTGGGCTCGAATACGAATATCGTGTCACCGGCTATGGCGACCTGACGCAGTCCTTGCGGACACTTTAGGGGAGAACGCCAAGTCCGGGGCCTCGACGCACGTCGCTTTTGCTCTGTGCGACGTCGTGGCAAGCGCAGTCCCTGCCCCGCCCCCCGTGCATGCTGCTGAAAAACAGGGAGCGGTGCATGGCCGACCGTATCGTCGTCTACTGGCGGGACATTCCGGCGCAGGTGATCATCAAGCAGGGACGCAAGACGGCCAAGCGCGAGCTTTCGCTCCGCTTCACCGAGGCGATCGACATGTGCGCCATGCGCAGCGGTGCTGCCGAAACGGACTACTATCTGGCGGAGTGGCGAAAAGGTGATCCGGCCACGGTCTCCGACGACCTGGAAGCCGAGGCAGACAAGGCGGCCGCCGAGATTGAAGCAACCTATGACAAGCAGCGCCTTGTCGACCTGGTGAAGGCCGGAGGTCGCGAGCATGCCTGAGATCTCCGCGCCAAGCCCGGCCAGCGACAAGCCCAAGATCGGTAATGCCGGTGCGGCCAAGAAGGCTGCTACAGGTGCCTATGTGCCGGGAGACGTTTCTCCCAACCGGCGGGTCCAGCGTCGCTATTCCATCCGCCTCTGGTCGGTGCGCCACTCCCACCTGCTGGAGTGGTTCTACGCTCGCTTCGCTCACGCCTTTCTGCTTCTCCATCCGCTTTGGAGGGCGATTGGGTATCGACGCGCCGAAGCGCCCGTCACCTTCGTCGAGAAGCGCGTCAAAGGACTCCTATTCGACTGTCGGATGTGCGGCCAGTGCATCCTCTCTTCGACCGGTATGTCCTGCCCCATGAACTGCCCCAAGCAACTGCGCAACGGCCCTTGCGGCGGTGTGCGCGCCAATGGAAACTGCGAGGTCGAGCCGGACATGCCTTGCGTCTGGGTGAAGGCCTGGGAAGGGTCGCGCAACATGGTCAAGGGCGATGCGATCCTCAACGTCCAGCGGCCGGTCAATCAGTCGCTTCGGGAAACCTCATCCTGGCTGCGGGTAACGGCAGAGGCCGCGGCACGCCGACAAGCATCCGAGGGTGCCACCCCATGAGCCCGGATACCCCTCCTACCGATCCTGGTGCGCCGCTCGATCCCCTCCCCGGCCATTCCTCACGCGGCCGGCTGGAACGGGTCCTGCGCCGAGGCGAGTTTGCGGTGACCGCCGAGCTCAATCCGCCGGATAGCGCCAACCCGCAGGACGTCTACGACCGCGCTGCCGTCTTCGATGGCTGGGTGGATGGCATCAACGCGGTGGACGCGTCCGGCGCCAATTGCCACATGTCCTCCGTGGGCATATGCGCCCTGCTGACGCGGATGGGCTATGCGCCGATCATGCAGATCGCCTGCCGCGACAAGAACCGCATCGCCATCCAGGGTGACGTGCTCGGCGCCTCGGCAATGGGGGTCCAGAACATCCTCTGCTTGACCGGCGACGGCGTTCAGGCCGGCGACCAGCCAGGCGCAAAGCCGGTCTTCGACCTCGACTGCATGTCGCTGCTGGAAACCGTGCGCACCATGCGCGACGAGGGGAAATTCCTGTCCGGACGCAAGCTCACGTCGCCGCCGAACGTCTTCCTCGGCGCGGCAATTAATCCCTTCGCGCCGCCCTATGACTTCCGCCCCTATCGCCTGGCAA
>DASYHX010000472.1:0-3845 GCA_035998065.1 Pseudorhizobium sp. | reverse complement strand
TTCGGGATGTTGTATTGCGCCAGCACGATCGGCGTCATGCCCTTCAGCATCTCCGCCATCGTGTTCCCGGAGACGCCCTGTTCCTTACCGGCATAATCGAGTGCGCGGTTGGTGATGCCGGCGTCCTCGAAGCGGATCTCGGCACTGTTGAACGTGAGCCGCTGCATCAGCCCGAGCATGGCGAGCCCGGCCGCGTCCTTGTTCTGCTGATTGTTCTGCTGCGCCTGCGCCTCGCCCAGCTCGTTGACGGCACGCACGAAATCCATGGTGTAGCCGGAGAAGCTGAAGGCCATGGAGAGCGTGCCGACGTTGGCGAAGTCGAGCGTGTAGTCCTCAATGTCCACGACGCCTTGTTGCGCCTGCCAGTTGCCGGCCACGGTCATGCTTCCGTCAAGCGAGGTGAGGCCGAGCGCCTGCACTGCGTCCCGCGACTTGGCATCCTCGATCGCGGAAAGATCCGCCTTGATCCCCTCGACCTCGACCTCGAATCCGACAGAGGAACTGTCGTCGGCAATATCTGTCGTTGAACGCGACGAGGCAACGGAAAACACCGTCTTTCCGTCGACCGTGACGGTCGTCGGGCCGGCGGAGGCCTCTTCGTAAACAAGCACCGACTCGAGCGAGTCACCCGTCACTTCCGCCGGAACGCTGACATTGCTCATCGTAATGTCGGAGACGGAGACCGTCGTCTTGTCTTCGGTCGCGTTGATATCGGGAAAGTTTACCTTCTCGATAAAGTAGCCGCCGTCGCTTTCTTCCTGCACGCCTTCCAGGGTCACGTCGCCCAGTGTCACGGCTTCCTGCTCCGGATCCGGCTGGTAGGTCGCGCCTCTCAGCGTGACGCTTGTGCCGTTGATGTCTACCGATTGCGCGTTCACCGGACTGCCAGGCATGCCCATGGCAGCGTTGATTTTCGCCAGGAGGTCGGCGCCGTCCAGAGCTAAGGCGGGATGAGCCATCAACAGCATTCCGGTTCCGGCCATCAGGGCGCGCATCATGCTGGCGTGAGACATTGTGAACTCCTCGATCTCGGCCTTTCGGCCTCATGTTGTTTCTCAGTTATAGGGGGAGGCATGCAAACGTCTATGGCTTTTGTATTGCCAGTTGCGGCGCTCGAGGGGCGGCTGGTGTCACCTTTGTCCTATGACGAATGTCATCCACAGGCACTTGGCCCGCGAATCTTGCCGGAATTCCGGCTTTCCGCTAGTCAAGGGCCATGGGAAAAAATCTGACACCGCCGTCCGACGGCGAGGGCGGCGATCACATCCTTCCGATCGACCTGAAGGCGGCGCTTGAAGAGCGCTATCTCGCCTATGCTTTGTCGACGATCATGCACCGCGCGCTGCCGGACGTGCGTGACGGGCTGAAACCGGTTCACCGTCGCATTATCCATGCGATGAGCGAGATGGGCATCCGCCCCAACTCCGCGTTCAAGAAGTGCGCCCGTATCGTCGGTGATGTCATCGGTAAGTTCCATCCGCATGGCGATCAGTCGGTGTATGACGCCCTTGTGCGTCTGGCGCAGGACTTCTCCCAGCGTTATCCAATCGTCGATGGCCAGGGCAATTTCGGCAATATCGATGGCGATAGCGCGGCTGCCTATCGATATACCGAAGCGCGCATGACCGATGTCGCAGCGCTCCTCCTTGAAGGTATCGGCGAGGACGCCGTCGACTTCCGTCCCACCTATAACGAGGAAGACGAAGAGCCGGTGGTTCTGCCGGCAGCCTTCCCGAACCTGCTTGCTAATGGCGCCTCCGGCATTGCGGTGGGGATGGCGACCTCCATCCCGCCGCACAACGCGCATGAACTGTGCGATGCGGCGCTCCACCTCATCAAGCATCGGGACGCGACGGTCGAGAAACTCGTCGAGTTCATCCCAGGCCCGGACATGCCGACCGGCGGCATCATCATCGACAGCCGCGAATCCATCATCGAGTGCTACAAGACCGGCCGCGGCGGTTTTCGTGTCCGCGCTAAATGGGAGATCGAGGATCTCGGCCGCGGCGGCTACCAGATCGTTGTCACCGAGATCCCTTACCAGGTTCAGAAGTCGCGGCTGATCGAGAAGATCGCCGAGCTCCTGATCGCCCGCAAGCTGCCGCTCCTGGAAGACGTACGCGACGAATCCGCCGAGGATGTCCGCGTCGTGCTCGTGCCGAAGAGCCGGACCGTCGACGCGACGCTGCTGATGGAATCGCTCTTTCGCCTGACCGATCTGGAGAACCGTTTCCCGCTCAACATGAACGTCCTGTCCATGGGTAAGGTGCCCAAGGTCATGGCGCTCAACGATGTCCTGCTGGAATGGCTTGACCACCGCAAGGAGGTATTGATCCGGCGCTCGAAGTTCCGGCTTGCCGCTATCGACCGGCGCCTGGAGATCCTCGGCGGCCTGCTGATCGCCTACCTCAACCTCGACGAGGTGATCCGCATCATCCGCGAAGAGGATGAGCCGAAGCCGGTGATGATCGCCAAATGGGATCTCACTGATATCCAGGCCGAAGCCATCCTCAACATGCGGCTGCGCAACCTGCGCAAACTCGAGGAATTCGAGATCCGCAAGGAATTCGACGACCTCACCAAGGAAAAGGCGGACATCGAGGCGCTCCTCGCCTCGGATGAAAAGCTGTGGCGGGTGGTGGAAGTTGAGATCCAGGACGTCAAGAAGAAGTTCGCCAAGGCAACCGAGCTCGGCCGCCGCCGCACCCAGTTCGCCGAGGCTCCGGAAGCGGACATTGACGCCATCCAGCAGGCGATGATCGAGAAGGAGCCGGTGACGGTCGTTATCTCGCAGAAGGGCTGGATCCGCGCGCTGAAGGGCCACATCGGCGATACTTCGACGCTCACCTTCAAGGAAGGCGATGCGCTGAAGCTCGCCTTTCCGGCGCAGACGACGGACAAGCTGCTGCTCGTCACCACCGGCGGCAAGGCCTATACGCTTGGAGCCGACAAGCTGCCGGGCGGTCGCGGCCATGGCGAACCGGTCCGCATCATGGTCGACATGGAGAACGATCAGGACATCCTGACCGCCTTCGTCCACAACCCGTCGCGCAAGCTGATCCTTGCCTCCACAGCCGGCAACGGCTTCGTTGTGGCTGAGAGCGAGATGGTCGCCAATACCCGCAAGGGCAAGCAGATCATGAATGTCGGCATGCCGGACGAGGCCAAGCTCGTCGTGCCGGTTTCGGGAGACCACGTTGCCGTGGTCGGTGAGAACCGTAAGCTGCTCGTCTTCCCGCTCGTCCAACTGCCGGAAATGACCCGCGGCAAGGGCGTGCGTCTCCAGCGCTACAAGGACGGCGGCATTTCCGACGTCAAATGCTTCGCCATCGACCAGGGCTTCACCTGGGAAGATTCTGCCGGCCGCCTGTTCACCAAGACAAGGGAAGAGCTGGTGGAATGGCTCGGCGACCGCGCCTCCGCCGGCCGTCTCGTGCCGAAAGGCTTCCCCCGCAGCGGCAAGTTTGCGGGGTAACGGTGCTTAGACAGACGAAGCCGGGAATGGACCACGCTGCGGATCCCGTCTTCGCCGCAACTGCCAGCCTGAATGCGCTACCAGCGCCAGCACGAGGATCGTCCCGCCGATCAGCGTCTGCGTCGTCGGCACCTCATAGAAGATCATCCAGACCCAGATTGGGGCGAGGATCGTCTCGAGCAGGTAGAACATGCCGACTTCTGGGCCGCTGAGGTAGCGTGGGCCGGTAGCAAGGCACCAGAAGGCGAGCGGGATCATCACGGCGCCGTCAAAGATGACCCAGGCGGGTGCAGCAACGTGGAAACCGTCGTTCGCGACGAAGGCGAGGCCAATGATGGCCGGCAGGACTGTCGCCACCAGCGGGACGAAG
>DASYHX010000423.1:0-29429 GCA_035998065.1 Pseudorhizobium sp. | reverse complement strand
ACCAGAAGCGACGAAAATTTCGCTCGCAAATACGACCTTCATCTTGGGCCCTAATGGCTCAGGCAAGACGGCGGTCTTGCAGGCGCTCGGAAGAATGTTCAGTCTCGACCCCGCGCAGCGTAAGATCCGCACGTCGGATTTTCACATCTCATCGGATGAAGACCCGGAGGACGCACCTTCGACGCGAGATCTGTGGATTGAGGCCGACTTCGAGTTCCCCGAGTTAGCCGATGCCGATGCCGATGAGGCAGAGGACGGCACAATGCCGGCCGTCGCAGGCAACTTCTCCCATCTCCAGATGGAAACAGACGACGCGTCGGTTCGAATTCGCTTCCGCCTCCAAGCCAGCCTCGACTAGGACGGGGACATCGAAGAAAGCTTCACCCATGTGATGCAGGTCGATGATGATGGAGTTCCAACCGTCCAAGGCAGGGTTTCCAAGCAGGACCGGGCCGCGGTGCAGGTCCATTACCTGCCAGCTCGGCGCAATCCCGCAGACCATATCTCTTACGCCGCCAACGCTTTGCTCGGCCGCGCACTTCGTGCCGCCAACTGGTCGGCGGAGCGCCAGACGATCTCGGCTCTCACGGAGCAGATCAGCGCAGCGCTCGTCGGCAACGCGTCGGTTAAGGGGATCGGTGATGAGGTCACCAAGCTCTGGGAATCGCTTCACAAGGGAAAATTTTACGCCAATCCGACTCTGTCGTTCGCTCAGAGCGAAATCGAAAATTTGCTGCGGCATCTCAGCCTGAGCTTCGCGCCCGGTCACGGTACGCCGCAGGTCGACTTCTCCCGACTAAGCGACGGTCAGCAATCCCTGCTGTACATTACGCTCGTTCTCGCGATGCGGGCCATCGGCAATGCAGTGCTAGCCGGCGACACCAATGCATTCGACATCGACAAGCTGCGCCCACCGCTTTTCACACTCGTGGCGGTCGAAGAGCCCGAGAACAGCCTGTCCCCGCACTATCTTGGTCGCGTTCTACGGACGCTGAGCGAGTTCGCGGAAGACGGCGATGCACAAGCCGTTATCGCGACCCATGCTCCCTCGCTGCTGCGCCGCGTCGAACCGGAGAGCATCCGCTACCTGCGCCTCGACGAGGAGCGGCGCACTACGGTGTCCCGGATCACTATGCCAAGCGGGGCCGAAGCGCACAAATATGTCCGGGAAGCGATCCAAGCCTTTCCCGAGCTCTACTTCGCGAGACTGCTGATCCTAGGCGAGGGAGACAGCGAGGAGGTGGTGTTGCCACGTTTGCTCGCGGCGCGTGGTATCCTGGCCGACGATGCCTCGATCTCGGTCGTTCCGCTGGGTGGACGGCACGTGAACCATTTCTGGCGCCTGCTGAGCGATCTCGGCATTCCATTCGTAACGTTGCTGGATCTCGACCTCGCGCGCCACCAGGGTGGCTGGGGCCGGATCAAATACGCGGCGAAGCAGCTGCTGCGATTCCAGGAAGACCCGGTGGATTTCGATGAGGAAGGTGCGGACGCGATTCCCAAGTGGGACAGCAAGCAAGGCCTGATGCTCAACGACGATGGCTGGATCGCCACGCTGGAAAAGAATGCGGTGTTCTTTTCCTCTCCGCTCGACCTCGACTTCATGATGATCGAGGCGTTTCCCGACGCCTATGGCCTGACCGATGCCGAACTCGAGGATCCAGACGACGGCACGATCGACGCCGTGCTCGGCAAGTCACACGACGCGCTCGGCGGTCAATATGACGATGCCCAGCAGCAACTGTTCGGGGCGTATCAGGAACGTTTCAAGCTCGGCAGCAAGCCGAGTTGGCACATCCGGGCGATGGCCAAACTCGACGACGACGCGCTGCTCGAAAGCATGCCCGAGGTTCTCGACCGAATGTTCGACCGCATCGAGGAGAAGCTCGCGGAATTGCCGGAATGATTCCCATCGCGCGCTGGGCGCCATCCGATGGGCTGGTCCTGGAGCCTAATGCGCTCGATGCGGCGAAGGAGACGGCTCGCAATCTCGCGCTCACCGCGGGTCCCGGCGCCGGCAAGACCGAGATGCTCGCCCAGCGCGCCGACTTCCTGCTGCGCACCGCGACCTGCCGCTATCCGCGCCGCATCCTCGCCATCTCCTTCAAGATCGACGCGGCCCAGAATCTGCGAGCACGAGTCCGGCGGCGCTGCGGAGCCGATCTTGGGGCGCGGCTAGACAGCTATACGTTTCATGCCTTCGCGAAGCGTCTGATCGACCAATTCCGCCCGGTGCTAAAGGGCGCGAATGCGCTCGACCCGGATTATTCGATCGGCCAGCGGCGCGTTCAGCGAACATCGATCACCTTCGCCGACATGGTGCCGCTCGCCCAGACGATCATCGAGAATAGTCGTATCGCCCGCAACGCCGTTCGGCAGACCTACAGCCATGTCTTTCTGGACGAGTTCCAAGACTGCACAGCCGATCAATATGCGCTCATTACCGCCTGCTTCGGCGGATCCACATGCCTGCTGACCGCCGTTGGCGATACCAAGCAGAGTATCATGGGCTGGGCTGGCGCGCTCGAAGGCATTTTCCAGACGTTCGCGGACGACTTCACTGCACACCCGCTCAATCTCTACCAGAATTTCCGTTCCGCACCCACCCTGCGGCGAATGCAGAATGCAATGGTGCGGGTGATGGACCCGCTCGCCGCCTTGGACGATGCCGACATCGTCGGGAACGAAGGGTCGATCGCCATCCTCAATTTCGCGGACGACGAAGAAGAGGCCGAAGGCATCGCGGCCCGGGTTCAGCAGCTCGCTGATAATGACGGCGTTTCCCTGTCGGAAATCGCTATCCTCGTCAGCAAACAGCAGCAACTATATTGCCAAAAGCTGATTGCGGCCTTCGACGCCTGCGGCATTGCCTATCGGGAAGAGGACGCAACCCAAAATTTGGCTTCGGAGCCCGCGGCGCGCCTTATCGTGGACTTTCTTCTGGTCACAAGCAGTCCCCGGCAGCCGGCAGCGCATCGCCGCCTGCTGGATCTCGTCGTTTTCAACCAAGGCGTCGACGAGGAACGCGAGTATCAGCTGCGCTCGAAGTGGAACCGGCTGCTCGGCGAGACGCGCAAGGCGATCGCGACCGGCAAGATCGATCTGTCACACAAGCCTGATCTCGAAAAGCTGGTGGATACGCTGCTTGCCGCGGTCGGCAGCGAAGCCATCGTAGCGATGTCCTCGACATATGCGCAGGGCGACATGCTGGCGACCTGCATCGTTGAAACCGTGGATCGCGCGCACGAGTTGCTATGCGGCGGGGTAGACCCAGCCACAGCGCTCTCGTCTTTCTCGGGGGATCGTGCGGTACGCATCATGTCGATCCACAAGAGCAAGGGACTCGAATTCGACACGGTGTTCATGCTTGGCGTCGAGGAGGAAACCTTCTGGGGCAAGCAGGCGGACGAGCGTTCGGCGTTCTTCGTTGGCATATCCCGCGCTAAGCTCCGCCTGTTCCTCACGGTCTGCGAGGAGCGCTCCAGACCTGCGGGCGCGGGCCGATGGACCGTCGCGCGGCGACCTCATGAGGAGTTCCTAAGCTATGTTTGATCACACGACCCGGAGAGGGCTTTAGCGGATCTACGACTGGCCGCTGTCAGCGCAACCGGACATTACTTTCGTGGTGCCGAACGGCAGGAATGTCCCAAAGCCTTCCTCTATTCAGGCGATTGTCCAACGGCGGAACTGGGTGTGAAGGTGCCACCGGACTGCGGTACGAGTCGACAGCAAAGCACTGGTCAGCGCCGGCGGTAATGTCGCTCGTTGTCGGTAGTAGTCCAGCTGTCGAATTGTCCGGGAAAGTCTGACTCAATCTGCTCCCGGAAGCGCTTGCCAGCATTACGTTGCTCGGTGGCCGTGAGACCGTCCCAACCTGACGAGATGGACTTCAGGGTGAACTCCTCGCCATGCTTCTTCCGATCCACGGCCGCCAAACCCTCGTTGGCGATCTTCGTCACCAGCTCGGTGCGGTAGGGAGGCTGCGATCGAACGACCTCGATGCCGCCATTGCGCTCCACAGATGCCGCGGTGCTCCCGCCGCTCTGGTCGCTAAACAAGTATCGCTTACCGCCAACCTCGACCGCGATGTCGCCCGTCCGCTCGATGGGTGTGCCCACCAGCCGGTCGAGGATCTCGCCCATCGCCTCGCGCTGCGCGGGTGTGATTAGCGCGTGCACGACCACGTTCTTGAGTGGCTTTTCCATTCGGTTCTCCAAAGGGGGCAAGCACCGCAGCTTGCCCCCGCGCCTGATTAGCCGTTCAACCGGTCCTTGACGGCCTTGGCCGGCGTGAACCCGAGCTTCTTGGCCGCAGCGATGGTGATGGCAGCGCCGGTCGAGGGGTTGCGACCCTCGCGCTCCGGCGTATCCTTCACCTTGAACTTCCCGAAACCATTGATCGAGATTTCCTCGCCTTTTGCCGCCGCGTCGGTAATGGCGGCGAACACAGCGTCGACCGCTTTGCGCGCGTCGGCCTTCGTCAATCCATTGGCTGCTGCGAGTGCATCTGCCAGTTCAGCGTTATTCATCGTAATTCCTTTCTGCTAAAAGTCATGCTGGCTCAATAAAGCCGATAGTGGTGAGAAGGCCAGCAAGAGCGGCTTCAACTGCCGCTGCTCGTGCGATCGCCCCATGGTCGATCCGCTCTGCAAGCCGGGCTGCCGGCATTCCCTTACGATAGCCGGGCCAGGCCTGGGAAAGAGCCGTCATCGCAAGAGCGGTGCTGCCCGGTCGCCGCTGCGCGCACCCCTCGAGGTGCCGCAGAAGCAGAGCCTCATGACAAGTGTGCTGCCAGATCAGACCCAGGCCCGCCTTGTTGGCCGCAGGCGTGATCCGGGCATCTCGGTCGGGACTGATCCCCAGCTTGTCGTCATCGAGCAGTATGAAGCGCCCTTCGAAAGCTCCGTGGCGCTTTTCCCGTTCACCGGCACGCTTTATCGCCAGATCCACCAGCGACGAGGGGTCTCCACCGCCCGGCTGCAGCAGCACGGCATCGAGATGCACGGCGAGCCGCTGCGTTTCGGCAAGCCTGGTGAGCAGCGCGACATAGCCCTGTTCGCTTTCGCCCTCGCAGCCGACGAAGATACGGCGGCGCTGCGGGACGACCTTGCGCTTCTGGCGGCTCATCCGATCTGGGGGAGGGCACCGTAGGTGCCGCCAAGATATTTGCGATAGTAATTCTCGTCGCGTCGCACAGCCTGGACGTCCTGCAAGGCGTAGACCTCCGTTCTGCCCTCCGGCGACTTGGTGCAGAAGAGCACCTCCTCCTTGATGAGTTCCTCAAGGAGAGACGCGTTGTGACAGGTCATCCATAGCTGCGCGTCGTGCGGGTTCCGGCTTGGGTCGTAGAACCAACGCAGAATTTCGGGCAGGATCAACGGATGGATTGCCGTGTCCAGCTCGTCCATCACGGCGATGCCGCCGGTTTCCAGTGCCCGAAGCAGGAATGGGTAGAGGCGCAGGAACATCCTCGTACCATGACTTTCGAGGACGAGCGGCATTGGACCGTCATGGCCCTCATGCGTGAACAGCGCGACCGGCCCGTTCGGCCCGCTTTCCACCCGCATGGTACGAATGCCCAGATCAATGCGTTCAATCTCGCGGTTGAGCGCCTCGACCAAACCTGGGTTCTCGGCATAGTGACGAACCATCTGTTCCTCGACGCCGTCAGAGCGTTCGATCAGGATGTTCGACGAGATCGTATTCGCCGCCTCCCAAAGCTGGGTAGCGATCGGATGCTTCAACTGGGCAAGCGTCGAGATCACGCTCGCATTGGGGCGCAGCACTTTTTCCAGCGCTTGCCGGAACCCGGTGAGCTTGAATGCGCCTGCCGCAACTACTTTGCCCTCAGCGCTTCGCTCGAACAGCCGAACCTTTCGGCGTGCGGGCTCGGGCCAATAGTGCAGGGCTTCCGATACCACCTGCTGGGCCGCGTTCGAACCGCCCAGTTCAAGGGAATAGGTATAGCGACAGGCGGGAGAAGTCTCGTCCTCTGGTTCGCTGTGACCGCCAAAGGACAGACTCAGACGGGTCGGAGCTGATTGTCCTTCAACGCTGTTGAACCGCTCATAAGGGAGCCGGCCGGTCGGCGAGATCTGGAAACTTTCGCGCGCGAACCAGGCGATGAACGACAGCGCCCGCAAGATAGTCGATTTGCCCGCTGCGTTCGGACCGAAAATGGCCACGACCTTGGGCGCTCGATCAGACGCGCCCGGCCAGATCGGGGACAGCCTACCGGGTAAATCTGGCGCGTTTGCCCCCACACGCAGATCGACAACCTGCTTGTCGCGGATCGAGAAGAAGTTCTCAATTTCGAGTTCGAACAGCATAATGGCTCCTCACGAGCCGTAAATAAATCGTTTCATTACGGTTTCAACGTTTTTTCGTTAAACCGGCGTCGAAATGCTCTCATTTTTTCCTTTGCGGTACTGCGGCCGGCCGGACTCAGTCCGGCAGGGAGCGCGCCTTCGCCCGCCAGGGCGCATGGGTTTCCTTGCAGATATCGGTGAAATAGAGCCGCTTATCCAGATTTTTGGTCGCTTCCTTCTCGACCCGGTCCCGATCCCGACGTGCCGCATGCCAGATCGCCATCTCTTCAAATGGCAGACCATCAAATCCGCGCGCTGCGATCGCGCGCTCGAACAATGTGATCGCCCGATCATCTGCGCAGGCAAGGAAGAGGGTGAGGGAGGCAAAGGCCTTGTCCGGGTCGTTGCCCGACATGAACCGGTCACGCCAGTGACCAGCGGCGGTTCGCCGGCGAAAGCTTTCCTCTGCCTTGTCCTGCGTCTCCTGCAACCAGCCTGACGTCTGGATTGCCCTCGCTCGCTGCCAGAAACTCTCTGCGTCCGGTCCAGGGTCGAGGAAGCGGCCGAGGTTGAAGGCTCGAGCGATGTCACCAGCGAGCTGGCTTTCCAACCAGACGAACATTCGATCGAGGAGCCAACCCAGGCGCCCGCCCTCTGTCGCCCACCGGGCAACGGAGGCCAGCGCATGATCCGTGTTCGCATCTTCGAGAACCTGTTCGCAGTGACGGGTCATCTCGGGCCGGTCGCTGTAGAAGGGCAGGCTCTCAAAGCTGTCCATCTTGGTCCAGCTGCTCTCCTTGTAATGCGGGTAGAGCGTTGACCAGATCCTCGCGCCATCTTCGGGCTGCTTCATCATCAAAGCGCGCAGCGCAGTCATGACCGGGAAGTTGTCGAACGCGAAAGCATGTTCCGCGCCGCGCTCCAGCAAGGCATCGAGTGCAGCGGCAAGCGCTGGACCGCGCCGTTCTGCCAAGACGAGCATCGCCTCATTGGCGTTCAGCCACGACACCTGCTTGCCAAAGCCGTCCGGGAAGGATTGCTTGCCGATCGCGTCCAGGACAAACGCCTCGAAATGGTTGAGCGCGTCCTCGTCGCCGGGATCATCCTGAACGCGCGCGCCCCAGGCGACCGGATCGATGCGCGTGTCGAGGTCAGGTACAGGGAAGTGCCTGGCAGCCGCGATCAGCGCGAGCGAGCCATTGGCCGCCTCATTGATTTCGGTCTCGGCGGCGCAGCTCCAGCCAGTGTTGACCAGGGCCTGCAGGAGAGGGGGCTGGTTGCTGCGGCGTCCGATCAGGAAGAGCAGCCGCCGGGTAACATCGCTGTCGTTCGCAAAGCCGGCAACGAGGTCGTTCGCGAGGCTGGGAGGCATTTCGCTCAGATCGACGCTGGCGAGATAGGAGATCCAATGCTGGCGATGCTCACCGGCCAGCAGAGGCCGGATGGGTTCATAATCAGCCTCCATAGGGGCGGCGAACACTGCAACTTCGTCGGTATAGAAGCAGGGGCCGTGAGGGTCGCTCTTGAAGATTGCGATCTGCTGTGCCGCTGTTTTTCCTGCAAGACGCGATATCTGGGCATGGAGCCAGTCGCTGTCCTTCCTGTCGAGAAGCGAGCGCTCCAACATCGGGGCGACGGATCGCGCGAATATCTCGTGGGTCTCCGCATTGAGGAGCGGCCAGTATCGCCCGATCTCCTTGGCCAGCCGGACGAGCTTGTCCTCGGCATCGCCATCATCCGAAGCGCCTCTCGTCTCGGCGCTGGCAAAGATCCGCCGGATCAGATCGGTGAGCGCTTCGGGCGCCCAACGCGCCAGCACCGGAAGGCTGTTCAACAGCGCATAGTCGGCTGAGTCCTGACCCATTGCGCTGACGAACAGCGTAGACGCATCGGTCTCGTTAGCTGCGGCGATCAATAGTTCCTGATCCTCGGAACCAAGGGTGACGTTCGGATCGAATGCCAGCTCCTTGAGCGCAATGAACCTCTCGAGAGGTTCGTCCCCCGTCCTTCCGTTCGCATCCTCCGGCAAATGGACCATACCTGCTTCATCAACAGTAGCGCGACGACCAAACCAGGTGCGCCGCTCCACCGCAGGCAGCTCTGCCCGCAGCGTCGTTGCCGCCGGTGAGGCGAGGCCGTCGAGCAGCAGGCGGGCAACGTCGCGTCCGACGTCATCGCCGGTATCAATAAGTTGGCGCGCCAGCCCCAGAAGGGCGGCAGCCGTCTCCTCGCCATCGACCGGATTGATCCGCAGCACCCACCCCATTGCATCAAATGGCCCGAACGCTTCGCTGATGGCGCGCGAGGCCGCCCAGCTCGCAATTGCGGCCAGGAAGGGCTGTCGCGGCAACATGGAGAGAATCCCAAGTGCTCTGGCGCTCAAGCCGTTATAGTCACGCTCGTTTCGCTCAGGCATCTCAACCTTCTGCAGCGTCGTCGTGATCGCGGGAGCCAGATCAGATTCCACGGCCGTCCAGCGTTGATGCCGGTCCTCCAGGGTCGCAGTGGTTGCCGCGTGCGCGTCCTCCACGGTAGCGTCCCGTTCCGCCAGCCGAAGTCGGTTGGCATCGACCCAATAATAGCCGAGCCATCGGGACAGGCGTTCGCCCAGTGCGGCGCGGAAACCCGGATATTTAGCCGCATCCGCGAACGCAGTAATGAAGATGTTCTCGTCGCGGAGAGACCCATTGTAGCGCAGCCAGATCTGCTCGGCGAAATCCAGAAACAGCTCAGGCGCTCCTGGTATCAACCGCTCCAGTGTAGCAAAATCGCGCCGCCCGAAATTCTGCTGGAAGAACCAGTCGCGCAGCAACAGCATGAAGGTGTCGCTGGAAGCGCTCTGGCGCACGAGAGAGGCCGTGACTGCCCAGCGCAGGATATCGACGCCCCTGTCGGTGCCGCGCAGCGGCTCCATGAACTGCGCCAGTCGGTCTGCGCGTCCGGCCCCGGCCTGATCCAGATCGGTGATAAGCGCGAGGGCCAGCGCCAAAGGCACGCGGTCCTTCCTGAGGCGAAAGCGATGAGCGCTCCCGGGAACCCGATCGACCCAATTGCCTGAAATGATCTCGCTGAGCGCCGTTCGGAGGGCGGGCTCGCCGGCTCCACTTTCCGACCCAAGCGCCTCGATCATGTCCTTGCGGGTCAGGTGCAGTTCGGCATCGGCGCCGTCCTCGATAGCCGAGCGGAGCCTGCTACCTTCCTGAGCAAGGAATTGATGGAAATCGTCAGAACTCGGCGCGAGATTTGAACCATGGAGGTTAAGCCGGTGTCGCCAGTCTTCGTAGATCAGGCGCTCGATCGTTATATCGCCGCTTGCCTGAAGATGTTCGCGCTGCTGGATGGCCAACTGGCAATAGCGTGGAATCGCCATCAGCTTGAGGAGCTCTTCACTCAGCTCCGAGCGGGGAACGCGGTGGCGCGCCAGCATTTCGTCGAGTTCGGTCTCCGTGAAATCCTCGACCGTCACCGGCCATGCCTGGGGAAGTAGGTTGGCGAGGGACTTGAGGTCATCCTCCCAATATTCTGTCCGACAGGTAAGGGCGATCGCGACATGGCCCTCAAGGCCACCCGCCTGCAACGGCTGTATGACCTTCTGCCAGTCGGTAAAATTGACCTCCTGGTTGAGGCCATCGATCACCAGCAGAATGCGCGGCGCCTGAGCCGGTGCGCGGGTCCAGAGCTGTATCCTGCGCTCCCAAAAATCTTCGTCATGGCCCGGGACGCGCTGCGCGATGAGTTTGGCGAGGAACCGGTGCGGGGGCATGAGGGGCGGGGCGACAAGACCACGCGCAGGGACCACGATCGTGAGCGGAAGCGCATCAGGCGACGCCGCCATTTTCTCCTGCCACCAGGCGAGGAAACTCCAGGTCTTGCCAACGCCCTCGGCACCCAGCACTGCGAGGGGGAGGGGGGGCCGCATCGCCCACCACTGCTCGAATGCGGCACTGGGACCTGCGCGCGCGACGCGGATCGTGCCAGGTGCATCGAGACCGCCGTAGCATTGAAGCTGCGCGATCGCGACGCGATCATCCTCGAAAGCATCCTTGAGCCAGCGCGCGCCCGCGATCCTCGTCGACGCATAGCCGACGTCGTCCCGCCGGAACGGCTCGAAGACGCGGGCGCAGTCTGCCGCGAAGTCATCGTCCCCCGCGACCGCGGCAAGATAGCCGGTGATCGCCGGATCATCGCCGAGATGCGCTTCGACCGCCTTGGGGGCGGACGCAGCCAAGAGCGCGAGCGAACTGGGTCGATCCTCGCGACCCGACGGGTCGAGAACCTCGACCTGTATGCCGCGCTCGGCGCCGACTTCGCGAAACTTGACGAGGTCCGTCCGGGTGATGTGGGTCGTCGTCGCGAGGATCCAGAGGTCCAATGCATCGATATTCACGGCAGCGTCTGAAATCTTGCGCTGGACCTCGGCGACCGAAACGTCGCTTCTGGAGCCGTATTTCTTGCCTTCAAAGCCGATCGCCAGGCCATTGGCGGGTGCGTCGTTCGCACCATCCATCCCATGCTGGTGTCCCGACTTCATGAGGCGGAAGCTCTGGCCCAGCAATTCCTCGAGGCAGTCGCGAACGAAGCCCTCAAACCCTTTGTTTCCGGTATCCGGTAGTTTGAGCATCGCTGCGACAAAGGCGCTCGGATCGGGGGCGGCCGACGAGGAAGGCATACTCATATCAGCGAATGACCGTCACTTTCACCTTGGCGGCGTCGGCCACCGTCTTCCATGCCTGATCGGCGGTATACGCGGGAACGCCTTCGCGTTTGGCGAGGGCAAGACAGAAACGATCGCCCAGCGAAAGGCCCGCTTCCGCCGTCACTGCGCGCAACGCGCCGGCCTCCCAGGCAAGCGCCTCATCAGCGGCCACAACCCGCATCGGCAGGGCCCCAAGCATCTCCCGCACTTCCTCGATCGGCGCACCCAACCGGACAAAATGGCTGATCACCTCGGCCAGATTGAACGAACCTATTGCCGCGTCCGCCAAAACCCCAGCCACCTTCGCTCCTCCGCGCTCTCCCTTGAGCAACGCAAGCACGGCGGATGCATCGAGAACGACCTTGCTCATTCGCCGCTCTCGGCGCTTCGGTCGGCGAGGAACGCCGCGACTCTCGCGTCGGGGTTTCCTTCGGTGTAGCGCTTGGCGATAGCCTGCGCCCGCGCCACCGCCTGCGTAACTGTGCGCAGAACGACGCCGGTATCTGTTTCCTCGACGATGACCGAGCCGCCATTCTCCAGGCCAAGCCGCTTGCGAATGTCGATGGGCAAACTCATGCGCCCGTTAGGAGTTATGTTAACCTGCACCATATTCGCACCATCAGAACACAGAATGACATCGTATTATTTTGATACCACAAAAGGCACCGGATGCCAATCAATCCAGACATGGCGCACCCTCGGAATCTGGACCGATCACGCGGCCAATGCCATGCACGTAATTAGCGATAAGACTGATTCCTGCTAAAAAGATTCTGGCTTTCGGAGAGGGGGTTGGATACCCTCAAAAGCATCCTCCAAGGACGGAATTGATGGACGCTCGGTACAGCCTGATACCCACTGTCGAGAAAGAGACGGATCCAGTGACTCTGATCGTTCACCGGACTGAGGATACGCATGAGCAATTGGAGCTGCTCTTGGCGGTCGAAGGCGCGAAGACCCTGAAGCTTGTTCCGGGTCGCGACCTGAACGGCGCAAAGATAATGATGCGCGCCGGCGCCTCGTTCAGTCGCCACAGCGGCGTGCGCTTGTCGAACGGCTTCAACGTCGTTGATCCGTCGGCCTGGCATCGGCAAGGGATTGGCACGGTTGCCCTGAACCTGATGATCGAATGGGCAAAGCGCCTGCACCCAGATGCCGATGTTCGTCCGGTCGAGCTCAAGCGCTACAAGCAGGATATTGAAGGCGATGACCCGCGCCTTGCGTTCTATCGCCGGTTCAACCTGCAGTGGAATCTTGCGGATCAAGATCAGGACGCCGTAAACCTTCTATCTGTGCCCATGACAGTGCGCGACCTTCAGACAGCCCCGCTCTCGGCGCGGCTCACGCGATTGCCATGATGAACGGCGAAGACCCTTCCGCTTCCCCGCCTCCGGCGGAAGTAGCTGACGATCTCGAAGCTGTCCTTGCCGGCGCAATGGTCCTTCTCGATACCGTCGAGAGTCTCGAGCCTTATCTTCCGGATCTGACCGCCGACGACCGCGAGCGTGTCGATCGGTATGTAGGGCGTGCCTCGGCCGATGCCACGCTGCGCGCGTACAAGTCGGATTGGCGGCTGTTCTGCGCCTGGTGTCGCGAAAGTGGTTACCGGCCGCTGCCTGCCACGCCTTCAACGGTGGCCGCGTTTCTCACATTGCTCGCCGAGACGGGCTTCGTCCCGCTCGAACCACGACGGACCAAGACGGGCAAGGTTCTCCCACGCAAGGCGCCCTCTCCACTCGGCAAGGCGACCATCGGCCGACGGCTGGCCGCTATCGTGTTCGCCCACCGTGCCGCCGACCTGGAACCCCCGACATCGCAGCCGGACGCTGCCCGGCTCGAAAAGGCAATGCGCGCGATCCGGCGAGAAAAGCGTGACGACCTTCCGGATAAGAAACGCGCCGCTGACGGCGACGTGATGCGCGACATGCTCAGGAGCATCACCGGGGATGACCTGCGTGCATATCGCGACCGCGCATTGCTCGCGATCGGGATGGCTGGCGCCTTCCGACGCTCCGAACTCGTTGAAGTAACCTTCGCCCGGGTAGCCGAAGATGCGCGCGGCCTTTTGATCCGGATTCCTGCTTCCAAGACCGATCAGGAGGGCGATGGCCAAACGGTCGCTATTCTGGATGGCCGCCGGCTCGAACCAGTCCAGCACTATAATGCATGGATTGAAAAGGCAGGGATTTGCAGCGGTCCGGTCTTTCGCAAGCTCACACCGCAGGGACGGCTTACCGATAAGGCCATGAGCGCGCAGGGGGTGGCTCTTGTGGTCAAGGCCGCAGCCGTAGCAGCTGGCTATCCGCCTGAGCTCTTCTCAGGCCATTCATTGAGGGCAGGCTTCCTGACCGAAGCGGGGCGGCAAAGCGCGAACCTGTTCAAGATGAAAGAGCATAGCCGCCACTCGTCACTCGAGATGGTGGCCGAATATGTGCGCGACCATGAGCGGTTTCGCGAGCACGCGGGGGAAGGTTTTCTGTGACAGCACTCATTGTAACCGCTAACGGCCTGGTCGGTCGGGAGCGGGAATTGACCGAGCCCGAGCATCAAGCATTACGCAGCTACGGGGCGGATTCGACCTTTTTTCATGCGATCGCGCAGGGCCGCACCGAGGCGCTGTCATACAATCCGGACTTCGTCGCGTTTTCATCGGTAGCGCGTGAACGACGCGACGCAATCGACACCGTTTTCTCAATGTCACGCTTGTTGACTGCGCAGACGCTCTGGTCGGGCCATGGCCATGGCTGGGGCATTCGAGGCGCCCTGGAAGGCGCACCTGCCGACTTCGTAGGCCTGCATTATCGATATCCGGGGTACATCTCGACTTCGACGGATCGGAGTTGGTGCGACGCGTTTCTCGACAAGCGGAACCGCAATCAGAGCCGCCCCACGATGCTGGAGTTTCGGCTGCCCGCCGGCACGTCAGCGATCGACATGCACGACGGCGCGGCACAGGGGGAGTTTGAGATCCTGCTCCCGCGTGACACGCTTTTCTCGATCACCGACGCAATGATGCTGCCCGGCGATCTTCTCCAGCTTGCCCTTGAGCCTTGCGAGGCGCCGGTATGAGCGAGGACGACTGGCCTGAACCCGACGATCATGCGGGACCAAGGCGAGCCGAGGACATCGGCCCCACCGAGCTTACGGCGGCCCTTAACTCCCTCGCTGGTTTCAGCGAGAATCCGTGGCTTGTGATGCAGGGTCAGCAACTAGAGCTGATCGACAATGTCCTCAATGGCATGGAGCGAGAAGTTCTGCGCCATATGCTAGATGACGATCGACCAGTTGAGACGATTGCGCTTTTGACGGCTCTCTCGCCGATGTGGATCTATGCGGCCTATGAGCTTCTGCGGACATGGCGGCAGCGGTGCGACGAGGTGGTTCGACTTGCATCAAGCGGCGGCTTTGATCTCAAAGCAGCCCATCTGGAACGCGAGGTCAATTATCAGCACTATGATCGGGAGCTTCGCGCGCAACAGCTTCGGATCGCCCGCGACAATCCCGACCTTGTGCAGCGGATGCGCGATGATCTGGCTCGAACTGAAATGGGGTTCACAACGATCGAGTTCATCCGCGTCGCCCTCGCCAAGCATGAGGTCAGCGGCAGCAAATCCAAAAACAAACCGATTGCCTTTGCGCCTGGCCTTGCGATGCCCAATCGCTACACCGGGAGCATGGAATATGAACTGAGCGTCGGCGGATCGATCATAGGTTACCATACCCGCCGCGACCTCGCTGAAACGATCCGGTTTCTGCCCACCACGCCGGTGCCCACTGCTGAAGAAATGGAGGGTTTCCGGGAGCACATGCGACCTCCAGAGGTCGGCTAATGCTTATGCTGCCGACCATTTGCCACAGCCCCCACCCGCCCACGTCCGCTGCAACGCCCAACAGTCCGCCGATGCGATATGTCATCCAGCACAATGAGCCCGCTGGCAACGTAGCTACCGATGGCGCAGACGGCCAATTCCGGCAGACGCTGGCATCAGCAACGCGCGATCCGATGAAGGCTCTTCAAGATCCGCAATGATAGGGCAGTCTGGGCGATCATCGCCTGCGCAGCAGCTCACGAGACCCTGCAACGTGTCGACCATCTGGTTGAGTCCCTTGATGCGGTCCTGGAGCTCAAAAATATGCGACTGGGCAATGCGCTTGACGTCCGCGCTGTGGCGCGACCGGTCGCGCCACAGGTTGAGAAGCTCGTTGATCTCGGTCACCGCGAACCCAAGATCGCGCGCGCGTCGGATGAACCGAAGCATGTTGACGTCGCCCGGTGAGTAGTCCCGATAGCCCGAATCCCGTCGATCCGCCTTTGGAATGAGGCCGGTTTGCTCATAGTAGCGGATCATCTTGGCGGAGACGCCGGACGCCTTGGCTGCCTGGCCGATGTTCATCGTCCTGCTCCCTTCGTCGGCGCGCCAGTCGATACCTCCGGCGGTTGGAAGCCGCGGAGACGGAGCGAATTGCCAAGCACGAACACACTCGACATTGCCATCGCGCCGGCAGCAAAAACCGGCGACAGGAGGATACCCCAGATCGGCCAGAGAGCTCCGGCAGCGACCGGGATCAACGCCGTATTATAGGCGAAGGCCCAGAAGAGGTTCTGACGGATGTTGCCGATCGTGGCACGAGAGAGCGCGATCGCCGACGCCACGCCGTTGAGATGGCCCGACATAAGCACGACGTCAGCAGCCTCGATGGCAATGTCCGTGCCGGTACCAACCGCAATCCCGACGTCTGCTTCGGCGAGCGCCGGTGCATCGTTGATGCCGTCACCGATAAAGGCAAGGCGACCATATTCTGCCTTCAGGCGGCGCACTGCCTCGACTTTTCCGTCAGGCAGGACTTCGGCAACAACCTCGTCGATGCCCAGCTGGCGTGCGATGGCCTGCGCGGTATGCTGATTGTCGCCGGTGATCATCGCGACTTTCAGGCCGAGGCCGTGAAGGGCTGCAATAGCAGCAGGGGTAGTTTCCTTGATCGGATCAGCCACGGCGACGACGGCTGCAAGCTTACCATTGATCGCGGCATAGAGTGGCGATTTGCCTTCGAGGGCCAAGCGCGACGCTATCTTGTCGAACGCGGCGACATCAAGGCCGAGCTCGCGCATGAAACGATCCGCCCCAATTTCGACCCGCTCGCCAAGCACCTCGGCGCGAACACCGCGCCCGGTCAGGGATTCGAAGTTAGAGACCTCGGGCAGGCTGAGCTTCTCGGCGAGGGCAGCATCGACGATAGCGCGGGCAATCGGGTGTTCGGACTTGTCCTCGACTGCCGCGATCCGGGCGAGAACGTCCGACCGGTCAAAGCCCATCGTAACCTGCAGGTCCGTCAACACGGGCCGGCCTTCGGTCAGCGTGCCGGTCTTGTCGACGGCCACGACCTTGGCATCGCGCAGGAGCTGGAGCGCTTCGCCCTTGCGGAACAGAATGCCCAGTTCGGCTCCCCGTCCGGTGCCGACCATGATGGCGGTCGGCGTCGCCAGGCCCATCGCGCAGGGGCAGGCAATGATGAGGACCGCGACCGCATTGACCAGCGCGAAGGTCAAGGCCGGAGACGGACCGAATGCCAGCCAGGCTGCGAAAGTGAGCGCTGCCACCGCCATGACGGCGGGCACGAACCACATCGTCACCTTGTCCACCAAGGCCTGGATCGGCAACTTCGATCCTTGCGCCTGTTCGACCATGCGGATGATCTGGGACAGCATGGTCGCATCGCCGACCGCCGTCGCGCGGAATGCCAGAGCCCCCTTCTGGTTGACCGTGCCCCCGACGAGATCCGCCCCTTGGGCTTTCTTGGCTGGAATTGGCTCACCGGTGATCATGGATTCATCGACGTAGCTTTCGCCCTCGATAACCTCGCCATCGACGGGGATCCGTTCACCGGGCCGAACTTCGATGATGTCGCCGGCAACGACTTCAGCAACGGCGACTTCGACGGTACCGTCGGCGCGGCGCACGCGCGCAGTCTTGGCCTGGAGGCCAACGAGACGCTTGATCGCCTCGGACGTGCGCCCTTTTGCCCTTGCCTCCAGATAGCGGCCGAGCAGGATCAACGCGATGATGACCGCAGCCGCTTCAAAATAGACGTTCACGGTCCCGGGTGGGAGAAGCGTCGGAGCGAAGGTTGCAACAATAGAATAGCCGTAAGCCGCCAAGGTGCCGACAGCGACAAGCGAGTTCATGTCCGGGGCCAGCCGGAACAGGGCTGGGAGGCCCTTCTGGTAGAAACGGAAGCCTGGGATCGCGAGGACAAGGGTCGTCAGCGCGAACTGGATGTACCAGCTCGTCTGCATGCCGATCGACATCGCGATATACATATGAACGCTGGGGATGAGGTGAGACCCCATCTCCATGAGAAAGACAGGGAGCGCCAGGAGTACGGCAATAGTCAGATCGCGCTTGAGCAGCTTGCGCTCCTCTTCCTTGCGATCCTCGCCATCATCCGCATCGGCAGCCTTGGCGGCCACGGGCTTTGCTTCATACCCGGCACCAGCGATCGCAGCGATCAGTGACTTCGCGTCAGCCGCGCCGCGGATCGTAGCCCGTTCGGTCGCCAGATTGACGCTGGCCTCCATGACACCCGGCACGGCCCTGAGCGCACGCTCGACACGGCCGACGCATGAAGCACAGGTCATGCCGAGCACGGTGAGTTCTGTGGTTTCTACCGGCACAGCATAGCCCGCCGACTCGACGGCTTTCACGAGCTCGGTCCGGTCAACCGGACCTCCCGTGGTGATGCTTGCCCGTTCGGTTGCGAGATTGACGTTGACCGCGCTCACGCCTTCGATCTTGCCGAGTGCGCGCTCAACGCGGCCGACGCACGACGCGCAAGTCATACCCTCGATGGGCAATGTAATTGTCGAAACATCTGTTTCGATGGGGGATTTTTCGGTCAGCATGTTCCGCTTCCTCGATTCTCGCGAACTTGACCAACCCCATGTGAGGCTTCCCATCATTGGAAGGTCAAGGTTCAAGTTTTTTTGGCGGACGGCTTGACCTTCCAACGATGGCAATCCCCATTTCTTGTGGGACGAACTCGAATTTTAAGGAGAATCCCGATGCAGTTCCACGTCCAGGACATGACCTGCGGTTCGTGCGTGCGGCACATCAACGAGGCGATCGGCAAGGTCGACCCTGAGGCCACTATTACGGCCGATACCGTGTCCCGCACCATTTCCGTGACCACCACTGCAAGCCAGGAAGATATCCAAAAGGCCCTGGCGGATGATGGCTATCCCACCACTCTGATCGAAAGCCCCGAGGCGGTGCAGTCGTGAAGCACGAGGGACATGGCGTGAATGAGACCGAAGGCCTGTCAGATAATCCCGTAATTCGCGATTATCAGGTCGCAAACAACCGCATGCACGCCGACATGGCGATCGAGTTCAGCGGCGACGCAGACCTCGATTTCCTTCGCGGCATGATCCCGCACCATCAAGGCGCGATCGACATGGCCCGCGTTGTTCTCGATCACGGCTCCGATCCTGAAGTGAGCGAATTGGCGCAGGCCATCATCGAGGCGCAGGAGAAGGAGATCGCGCTGATGAAGATTTGGCTCGCCGATCGTAGCCAGTAAGCCGCGCATCCCTATGGCCGGCCCCCTCTGGGCTGCCCCCCAGTCCCCCTGAGCCCTTGGGTCGGCCAGGTGGCTGGGTGTTGATCAACGCAACACCCAGCCATGGGTGCGCCTCGGTATCCGACAATGGAGCCGAGGCGCATTTGCATCTGCCACAGTTGATGACCTGCAACGAAGATACAGCCGAAAGGGCGTTTGATGAATGCGACATTGGAAGCCATCATGTCTTTTACCAGCTAAACCTGCCCGCTGTGACAAATGCTTGTTCGGGGCTAGCTGCTCTCACGTGCTCCAGCATCGACGACGCGCGAAGGCGTTTAACCTCGAGGCTACGCCCCAAGGCCGGAGTTATGGCGTGCTTGGGGACTGAGACGACACTCAGACGACTAGGAACGAACGTTGCCTTACGGATGAGCGGACATACTAAACGCGTCGGACAAGCGCCAAAAACCGAGCAAGGCTAGCCAAGCGCGACCAGCCTGTTCCCATCGATCTCCGCAGGTATTGGCTCGTCAATAATGGTCAGGATTCTCGGATCGCAGTACTCCCCAGCCATCAGAGTGCTCTCGAACATCGGAACACTGGTCGTGATCGGCTTCGGAGTATCGCTAACCGGTATCTCGGCCTTGATCCGCAAGAAGCCGCATTCCTCTGATACGGACAGCCTGAGTTGCGCCCTCTTGCCATCGGCCATCTTCAACCGCGCGCCGTGCATGATATTCAGCGCGTATAGGCTCACGAAGGTTGAGACAGGTTCGAAGCTGTGTCTGCAATCATCCGCGAGCGACCCTTCCTCCACGAGCAGATCCACAAAGTCCCGCCACAGCGTCTTGTCGCTGAACGCGAACTGCCACATCATGCTGAGACCAAACACTTTTAAAACCTTAAACTCCCGCTCTTTGAGTGTCCGGTCTGCTTTGAACTTCCTGATTGCCTTGTTGAAGGATTGCTCGGCAGTTTGGCGAGAGATGCCAAGCCTCTCCTTGATCCGGTCATCCGGAATAATCCTGAGGTTGGCGCGCCCTGCCTCCTCCAAGTGCTCAGCGTTAGGCTTGGCTCCGTTGAGTTGGAGGTGCCAGAGCCTAGCGCTTGTTTGGATGTCGTTTGCGCGCGCCAAGCTTATTCCCGCATCCCTCTCGTGGCGGTGGGCAGCGAAGTGTCCAATCTCCTGGACGCTTGCCCGTCCCGGCTGGTGCATGCGGAGGTCGGAGAAGAGGCTATGAAGGTCGGTAATCTTGCGCTCACCGCGGAGAAGCCGCGCGACCCGGCGCTTATGGTCTTCAAGAAGCATCGCTAATTCCACCTCTTCCGAATGTCCGCTAGCAAATCTAGGGTAAGGTCTCCCTCCTAAGATGGACCTATTTCTTGGTCTTTTTCTTTCGACGCTTCGGCAGCTCCGGAAACCGCGCTTCCACATCGCGCTGGAAGTCGCAATAGACGTTCCAGGCCCGATCGTTGGTCCGCAGGATGTTGATCTCGATATAGTCGGCGCGCAGCCGCTCCAAAATTGTGGTGATGCCTTCAGCCATCTCGTGGCGACCGGCATCGATCTCATCCCATGCCTTTTGGCGCGAGGCGGTCAGCGGCATGTCGCCTGGACTGCTGAAGACGTGAGATTTCCCGCTTGGGGTCGAATGATATTGTTCGTCGTGGGACAAGGCCCTAAGCCAGCCACGATACAGCTTGTCTACCGCCTCGCGTAGCACGGGGTCGTAGACGCTAAACAACGAATTGCCGGCGACGCCGCGGAAATTTTCGAAAAACCAGATTGCCTTGTCGGTGAGCAGATACGGCATCTCTTCAAGGTGTTGCTGCAGCGTCGGGATATGGAGCGTATCCATCAGCCAGCGCATATTCTCGACGTCATGGTCGTGCTCGATCTTCTCGCGGGACAGCCCCTTGAGCTCGGCCGGTCGCTTCGGATTCTTGTCGATTATCGCCTTCACAGCGAACTCGAGCCGCTTGCTCAAGTCTTCGCGTTTCGAGGAGGGATCGCTCGGCGCATAGCCGTATTTCATCGCACGGTTCTGAGCGAAATCGAACGGCAGATCGGCGGGAAAATTGCCGATTGCAGTGTTAAATAGAAGAACAACACGGTCCCAGCCCAGCGTCGCGACGGCGTAGCCGAGCTCGAAGCCAACATTAGGATTGGGGCACGGCCTGTCCGCGCCGGGCGGCGTAACGGTGGTTATATCGGCGATGAAGATTGCCGCCGCCTCGATTTTCTCGATGATCTTATCGGTGATCTTGGGGCTGCCGCTAGTATCGCGAGTCGCTTCGTCCGCGACCAGCTTCAGTTTGGGGTTCGCCGCCTCCAAGCGCTTGCAGGCATCGGCAAGTGCCTTGCCGATAGCATTGAAATTCGTCTTCTTTGGCGAGTCGCTTTGCCATGAATAGAAAACATGAAATGTGGTCTTTTTCTTAGCCATAAGGCGAGATAGCAGCGTAGGATGGTCCCGTCATTTGCAATGAAGCCTCCGTTAGCGATCCTCCGTAACGAAGTGAGCACAGCTATTGATGCTCGCCGGCGCCGATCGCTCCTCGTCAACTCCATGACAGATAACGGCTGATCCCCGCTTGAGGGCCAGCAGCTGGATTGCGAAGGCCAGGTGCCACTGCTGGAGGTCCGAAAGCGCTGTGAATGCGGGGGCATTACGGAGGCATCAGGCGTCCAGGATCAAAACCTCACCAGATTTGCCCCTCTACCTACCCTTGCCACAAGAGCGCCCTGAACCGGCTTGGGTTTGCCGCTTTCGGGTGCTCAACCGGTCTGCCTGGAAGCGCGCGAAAAAGAACTTGACCTTACCATGATGGGAAGGTGGAAAAGGCATGTCGTTCCATCCCCTTTGAGGGACTTGAGAGGCGACATGACTGATTTAATCGACCGCCGCGCCCTTCTACGGGGTAGCGCGGCTCTGGGAGGAACGGCGGCGCTCGCCAGCTGGTTTCCTGCCTGGGCCCAACCCGTGTCCGCCGGTATCGTGCGGGCGCTCCCGACTGTGTCCGGCGATGAAATCCATCTGAAAATCGCTGCCCAGATGATGACGGTCGACGGCCGGATGAGCCATGCGATCGGCGTCAACGGAACAGTGCCCGCTCCGCTTATTCGACTGCGGGAAGGACAGAAGGTCCGCCTTCATGTAGAAAATGCACTGGACGAGGACAGCTCGATCCACTGGCACGGGCTGATCCTGCCCTTCCAGATGGACGGCGTTCCAGGCGTCAGTTTCCCGGGGATCAAGCCACGGTCGACCTTTACCTACGAGTTCCCGATCGTTCAGTCGGGGACCTACTGGTATCACAGCCATTCGGGCCTGCAGGAGCAGTTGGGGCATTATGGGCCGATCGTGATCGACCCCGCCGGCGAAGACCCGATCAAGTCCGACCGCGAGCACGTTCTGGTCCTGTCCGACCACAGCCCGCTTCATCCGCACACGATATTCCGCAAGCTCAAGCAGCAGGGAGGCTACTTCAATTTCCAGAAGCAGACGCTGGCTGGCCAGCTTGCTGGCCGTGACCAGAGCGGCAAGGATCGACTTGCCTGGGGTGCGATGCGCATGGACCCGACCGATGTTTCGGACGTAACGGGCAGCACCTACACCTACCTCGTGAACGGCCATGGCCCTCGGGACAACTGGACGGGGCTTTTTCGTCCGGGCGAACGCATCCGCCTGCGCATCATCAACGCCTCGGCGATGACGACGTTCAACTTCCGCATTCCCGGCCTGAAGCTGACAGTGGTGCAGGCAGACGGTCTCCCGGTTCGTCCGGTGAGTGTCGACGAAATTCAGGTAGCCGTTGCCGAGACCTACGACGTGATCGTCGAACCGGCAGACGACCGCGCCTATACGATCGTTGGGGAGAGTGTCGATCGCTCGGGCATGGCGCGCGCGACCCTTGCTCCGCGCGAGGGCATGGCCGCTGTGGTTCCCCCGCTGCGCAAGCGTCCGTTAGCCGACATGAAAGACATGGGCATGGGCGATATGCCGGGCATGTCCGGCATGGATCATTCCGCTATGCCACCGAGCGGCACAGCTGCTGCTTGCCCGCCCGAGCATGCGGCGATGGGGCATTGCAAACCCGCCGGCGACGCTGCTGCGATGGACCAACCGACCATGAGCCACGGCGCCGGCGGCATGAAGCATTCGATGCGCGATATGTCCATGGCTCCCGAGGTCAAGGACACACCGACGGTCCAGACGATATCGCCGATGCCGATCGACCGCACGGGCGAGCCAGGGCAAGGGCTCAAGGACATCGGTCACAAGGTGCTGGTCTACCGCGACCTGATGGCAGTCGAGCGCAACCCCGACGTGCGAGCGCCGGATCGGTCGATGCGAATCCATCTGACCGGCAATATGGAACGCTACATGTGGGCGTTCGACGGTGTGAAGCTGAGCGAGGTGAAAAAGCCCATCCCGTTTCTCAAGGACGAAAGGGTCCGCATCACTCTCGTAAACGATACGATGATGGGTCATCCCATCCATCTCCACGGGCATTTCTTCGAACTGGTGACCGGTCATGGGGATTTCGCACCGCGCAAACACACGGTCCAGGTGCAACCCGGCGGAACCGTGACCTTCGACGTCACGACTGACGCCCTGGGTGACTGGGCGTTCCATTGTCACATGCTCTATCACATGCACGCAGGGATGATGCAGATCGTCTCCGTGCGCCCCCGCGAAGGAACGGCCGGATGAAAAGCCTTATCTCCCTGCTTGCAACCTCCCTCCTTGCTCTGAGCGCCCCACTTGCTGCCCAAACGCCGGAGCACAGCCGGCATGGCAACGCACAGGCAGGTGCCAGGAAAGCGCCACCCCGGCCGGCGGCCAAGCCCAAGGCGAAGCCTGCGCCTAAGGCGCCCAAAGCCCCTGCGCCTTCGCGCCCGGTGCCCGCACAGAGCGATCCGTCCTGCCCGCCTGAGCACGCAGCCATGGGTCATTGCACGCCCAAACCAGCAGGCTCTCCCAAGGGAAAGCCAACCGCCCTCCTCAGCCTGGCCGGCGAGCTGCGAGCATGAAGACCCTGGTATTTCTGAGTGCGGCGTCGGTTCTGGCGCTCGCCAGCCCGGCAGGCGCTCAGTCCATGGATCATTCTCAGCATCAGAGCGCTCCCGTGCCGGCTGCGGACAAACCGGCTGCGAAGAGCGGGACCGGGACGGCGGCATGTTCCCCGGAACATGCGGCGATGGGCCATTGCACCCCGGCTACCGACGCGCAGGAAGGTGAAGAACAGCCATCCGCTGAACCAGGACCATCAGCGACCTCTTCAGACCCGTCCTGCCCGCCCGAACATGCGGCAATGGGACATTGCACGCCGAAGGCGGGCGCTCCCACCTCGCCGTCGATGGAACAGTCGGGGACCGCCCTTCCCGCCGGAAATGCACCTGCTCCAGCAGCGCCCGACGCCGACTATGCGGATCGGGTCTGGGGACGCGATGCGATGAAGCCCGTACGAGACGCCATGATGAAAGAGCATGGCGGAATGTCCTATTCACAGGTCATGCTCAATCTCGCCGAGGTCCAGATCCGCGATGGCAAGGAGGGCTATCATTGGGATGGAGAGGCCTGGTTCGGCGGGGACATCAACCGGCTGACGGTAAAATCTGAAGGCGAAGGGAATTTTGGCGGCGGTCTGGAGGGGGCCGAGGTTCAGGCTCTCTACAGTCGCGCGATTGGCCCCTACTTCAATCTGCAAGCCGGCGTGCGGCAGGACATCCGACCAGAGCCTACGCGCACATACGCGGTCATCGGCTTTGAAGGCCTGGCTCCATACTGGTTCGAAATCGAGGGCGCCGCCTTCGTGTCGGACAAAGGCGACTTACTCGGCAGGGTCGAGGGTTATTATGATCAGCGTATCACGCAGCGCCTGGTCGCGCAGCCACGCGCCGAGGTGAACCTTTCCGCGCAGGACATGCGCGCGGAAAGGATCGGGGCAGGTCTGGTCAATGCCGAGCTCGGGCTGCGGGTTCGATACGAGGTAGTCCGCGAGTTTGCACCCTATGTGGGTGTGGCGTGGGAACGAAAATTCGGCGAGACGGCTCGAATAGCTCGCGCCGCCGGCGAGGACACCGGAGGTTTTAATCTCGTCGCCGGTGTTCGGGTCTGGTTCTGACAGAGATACGCGCGGACCTGCTATGGTCCTCGCAGCGATGCTCTTGAGGTTGCCCCGGACTTTCAGGACTGTGTTCGGGAAAGCTTCAAGAGCGGCCCAGACGCGCGTCGGCTAGAAAGCTCGAGTTGACGCGCGTTTGGGCCATTCAAACGGCAAGTTCAATCCTCGCTGTGATCCTCACCGATATGGGATGCCATATCGATCAGCATGTCACTGACGTGTGCATCGGCTACCCGATAGAAAACCTGGCGAGATTGTCGATCACCCCGCACAAGCCGGGCGCCACGCAGTAGCCGGAGATGGTGGCTGACGAGCGTCTGGGAAAGGCCAAGACTTTCTGCGATGTCGCCAACCGCCTTTGGCACATTCAGGCAAAACAGCAGTATCCGCAGACGGGTCGGATCGCCGAGCAAACGAAAGGTCTCGGCCAGGATGGTCATCTCATGACTCGATAGGCGCAGATGCGCATCCCCCACGTCCGGGCCGGTATGTTCGTGGACGTCAGACATTTCGATCTCACTCTTGGCAGCATGCATTCGACATATGTGGACATGTTCATATGCACGAGATGAGGCCCCTCTCCAAGGACGACAAGGTCACGGGGCGACTTTCGTTCGCGAGGCCTGCCAAACCAATGGCACCAGCATGAGCGCCAGCGCGGGCAGGATGGCCCAATTGATGGCGACCCAGCCCGCGCTGTGCATCACCGACCCTGCGAGGAAGGACACGATCGCTGTCACCCCGAAGACGAGAAAGTCGTTCGCGCCTTGCGCCTTGCCTCGTTCCGCAGGGGTGTGACAGTCGGTGACCATCGCGGTCGCTCCGATGAAGCTGAAGTTCCAGCCCATACCCAGGAGCGCGAGCGAGCCCCAGAAGTTCGACAACGCGACGCCGCTCAAAGCGACGGCACCCGAACCAGCCAGCAAAACAAGGCCGAACGCGGTCACCCGCTCCTTCCCGAACCGGGCCATCAGGCGTCCAGTGAAAAAGCTCGGCCCGAACATGGCGAGAAGATGCCACTGGATCCCCAGCGTCGCGTTATCGACCCCGTAGCCCTGCTTGACCATCGCGACGGGCGCAGCGGTCATCACGAACGCCATGACGCCATATGATACGACGCCGGTCGCGACCGCTAGAATGTAGCGGGGCATTTTTAAAATCTCGAGCAACGGTCGTCCGGATTCGCTTCCTTGCGCGATCTGCTCAGCGCGCGGTGCCCGAAGCATGAGAAGGATGGGGATCGCGATCATCGGCAGGATCGCCTGGCTGAGAAAGCTGCCCACAAATGGGGGTGGCAGGGCGTCGCGCGTCCAGATCACGAGTTGCGGACCGACAATCGCGCCTATGAGCCCGCCAACCATGACCCGTGATATGGCGCGAGCCTTCATCTCGCCTTCCGCCGCATCAGCCGCCGCGAAGCGATAGCTCTGCACGTAGGAACTGTAGAGGCCAGCGATGAACGTCCCGAGGCAGAAGATCGTAAAGGAGCTGGAGAAAATTCCGAAGGCTGCCACAGCGCCCCCAAGAATTCCGATCACCGCTCCCAGAACATATCCCGCTCGTCTGCCCCACCTTCGCATCAGGGCTGCAGCCGGAAGCGTGCCAAAAGCCAGTCCAAGGCCGAAAAGGCTGACTGGAAACGTCGCCCAGGCCGGATTGGAGGCAAGTTGCAGGCCGACCAGCCCGCCGAGCGACATCACGATCGGCGGGCTGGCGCCGCCAAGGGCTTGGGCCGCTGCGAGAACAGCGATGTTGCGCCGAGCCGTCTGCTTGCTATTCATGAGAACCTCTCATCGCGCGGAAATCGATTGGTTGGCGACCGACGCGTCGGGCGATACCGAACAGCAGCGTGCTGAGTTCAACGAACTGGTGGAGATTTTTGCGAAGGCGAAGCTGTAGGAGGCTGAGTTTCGGGGGGCGCATCTGATCGCTCTTGTTCGAAGACGGTCTGCCATCCTCCGCCGAGCGCTTTTGCAAGAGCGATGAGGTTTACGGCTTGAGCCGCTTTGCTTTGTGCGAAAGAATCCTGCGCGGCAAACAGGGCGCGCTGGGCTATCAGAAGGTCAAGATAATCCAGGGTGCCGGCGCGGCGCTCGCGCAATGCCCGATCAAGGGCTGTCTGGCTATCGTCAGTCGCGGCTCCGAGCGCTTCGCGACGGGTCGCTTCTGTCTCAATCCCAGTCAGCGCATCCTCGACATCCCTGAAGGCGACGCGAACAGTCTGCTCATACTGAAGCCGTTGGGTTGCGGTGATCGCCTCCGCCGCACGGATGCGAGCCTTGCGCTGGCCGTCGTCGAACAACGTTTGGCTGCCGGTGGCCGCGACGCTCCAGATGGTGCTGGCGGCGGAGAAGAGCGAGCCGAAACCGCTCGCCGCAGTGCCTAAGGTGAGCGGGATACGAAAGCGAGGGAAGAGGTCCGCCACAGCGACATTTTGCCGCGCGGTAGCCATAGCTATTCGTCGCTCGGCAGCGCGCACATCGGGCCGGTCCCGCAACACCTGGGAGGGCACGGACACCGGAAGTGCCGGCGCAGACGGCAGCACATGCGGCGTGCGTTCAAATTCCAGGCCGAGATCGCCAGGAAACCCTCCTGTCAGGACGCCGATGGCATGCGAATGTCGGGCGATGCGGCCGCGCCACAAGGGAAGCTGAGCGAGAGCCGACTGCCATTCCGCTCTCGCCTGGGCAACGCTCGAACCGCTCGCGAGCCCGGCCTTCTGGAGGCGCGCCAAGGTATCGAATGTAGCTTTGAGACGGTCGACATTGCGCTCTGCGATCCCAAGGCGCTCCTGGGCAGAGCGGAGCTCCACATAGTTTGTCGCGATTTCCGCGAGCAGGCTGAGCAGGACTGACCTCCTGTCTTCCTCGGCTACACCAAGCTCGGCATCGGCGGCCTCGACGCTTTGCCGGAGTCTGCCGAACAGGTCGATCTCCCAGCTGGCCTCAAGTTGCACAGATTGGGTGTCAGTGAATCCGATGCCGCGCGGCCATTCGACGTTTCGGCTTGTCTGTTGCTGCAGGCTGTTGGCGCTGATCCCGATCCTGGGCTTGAGAGTGCCGGAGAGCGCATCACGTTCCGCCCGCGCGACTATCAGCCGCTGAGCCGCCACCTTGAGATCGAGATTATTCGTCAGGGCCTGATCGACAAGGCGGTCGAGAAGCGGATCTTTGAACCCTCGCCACCAGGTCTTGAGGTCGGTGACATCTACCGCCCTCGCCGCAGCGGGCAAGGGATCGCTCCAGTTAGATGGAAGCGTTGGAACCGGCTCTTCGTACCGTACCATCCTGGGGGTGGCGCAAGCTGAAAGCAGCAGCACGGATATCAGGGCGAAATGTGGACGCATGTTCTGCCTCACAGGAATTGACGGGTCCAGGCAAGGAGACGGCCATCGTTATTGGCTTTTGCCGATCGCGATGCTGCAGCTCATGCCTGCCGACAGGCTGATCCCATGGGGAACCTTGTCGATCTGGACACGCACAGGGATACGTTGAGCAAGGCGGATCCAGGTGAAGACGGGATTGACTGCCGGTAGCCCGCGCTGGTCAGCCTTTTCATTGGCGTCGGTGACGCCTCGCCCGATGCTCACGACATGGCCTTCGATGGGCTGCTCGAACCCCATGAGACGGATCCGAGCCTTCATGCCGGGGGCAATGCCAGCCAGCTTCGTTTCTTCGAAATAGCCCGTGACCCAGAAACTGCTGGAATCGACTACAGCGACCTTCGTATTGCCAGCCTCGGCATAGTCGCCCGGGCGGAGGCGCAGGTTCGTCACATAGCCATCGATCGGCGCGCGAACGACGGAGCGCTCGAGATTGAGGCGAGCGACATCGAGCGCCGCTTCCGATCCGGAGTAGGCGGCATGGGCGATGCGAGCTTCGCCATTGGCCTGGTCGATGGTCTCTGTTGCGATGATATCGCCGCCCAAAGCCGTGCGACGACGGGCGATTGCTGCTTTAACCGAAGCCTCGGCGCGGCGCCCCTCCAGATCGGCGTTCGCGCTTTGCACCGCGAGCGCAAAGCGCTTGGGATCGAGGCGATACAGCACGTCACCGCGTCGGACGAACTGATTGTCCTTCACGGCCACCTCGGCGATCGTTCCGGACACCTCCGGCGCGATTTGAACGACGTCCGCGCTGACCCGGCCGTCCCGGGTCCAGGGCGAGCGCACATAAGTCTGCCAGAGCGTAGAAATCAAAATGCCGGCGGCCAGGACGATCAGCAGAGTGATCCCGACCCGCAGGATGGGCTTGATATAGGTTGGCATCGGCAAATCTCACAAAAGGAAAAACAGGGCAGCAAGGATTGCGAGATAGACCGCGCATTCCATCAGGCCCGGGTGCCAGACGAACCGCAGCACGCCTGTTCGTGTCAGCACCGCCCGTGTTCCAATGAAGATTGGCAGGGCCGTGATGAGATAGAGAAGCAGCGGCGGAAGATAGACGCCGGCGAAATTGACTTCAGTCATGTGATTGTCCTCGTCCCGGCGATCCAAGGACCGTGCGATTGCTTGAGGATGCTGAGGTTACGGATGCAGGCAGCGACCCTGTGGGTAATCGCCTGATCTTCGTCGCCTTGGTGATCCGCTTGTTGTGTTGCTTCGAACAAGGCGTCGAGCGTCGCGCTCGCCGTCGGATCATCGAGCGCCGCCGCGTCGAGGGCAGCGTTCCCGTAGTGGAGCGCTTGGTCGGAAATCCTGACATCCTGTAATGCCGCTCTGAGACGGAGCGCGGT
>DASYHX010000414.1:0-5058 GCA_035998065.1 Pseudorhizobium sp. | reverse complement strand
TGCACCAGCCGGACTACAGGCGCATCCTTCTCTACTGGGGCATCTGCAACGGCAAGCCGATATGTTCCATATCCGAGGTGGGCTCCAAGAAGGCAGCTGCCTGCAGCCAATCCTATCCCAAGGCCTCGACGAGTCCCGAAGAGGGCGGGAATGGAGAAAACGAAGACTGCCAGGGTTGTGACGCCCAGCAGTCCGATGACGCCTGCCGACTGCATCAGCATCGGCATCGGCATCGCGCCGTAGCCGATCGCGTTCCAGGGGAAACCGGTGGCCGCGAAGCCGCGAAGCCATTCGGCGATGCCAAAGCCGAAAGCCAGTGCCGCCAGCCGGCCCAAACCGTCCGACCACAGAATGGCTGCGACCGTTGTGGCAAATCCGTAGAAAAGTGCGAGAAAGGCCGGCAGTCCAAGGACTGCCAGCGGAATTGCCCAGGCGAAGTCATCGGCTTCAACCAACAAGGCATTTCCAAGCCACCAGAGGCCCGCTACGAAGTAGCCAAGGCCGAACAACCAGCCGAGGAAAAACGCCGAACGCAAGCGCGAAACGGTGCCGCCTCCCGGGTAGGATGCCAGACCGTCCAGCAGCCATACGAGAACGGAAAAGGAGAGGAAGAGGGCGGCAAACACGTTGAAGGGCGGGAGCGCCAAAGCACCCACAGCTCCGGCAGCAATCGCCGCGGCAACACGGGGCATCCCCCAGAGAAGCATTGTCCTGCCCGCCAGCCGTTCCATGTGAACGCTTCCCTTAGCCCCCGAATCAGGTCTGCAGTTTTTCAGAATTCCTAGTCTCTGTCGTCCCTCGCAAGACGATGCAGGCGGTTAATGGTGTTGCTCGCCCACGTGCGACGTCTCCGTGAGCGAAACCTCCTGATGCGCTCGGTTCACCTCAACCGTTGCTGCCTCAGCCTCACCCTTTATCTGGCGCCGACGCGCTAGCGCGCGCTTACGCACCACCCGGACGCGCTTGATACGGCGCGGATCGGCCTCGAGGATATGGAACTCAAATCCGGGCAGGGCCTGGACGACCTCGCCCCGAACCGGGATGCGGCCCAGGGCCGAAAAGATCAGGCCACCAAGCGTATCGACGTCTTCCATGCTGTCACGGATGTCGAAATCGGACCCGATGGCCTTCGCAATTTCCTCGAGCTCGATACGCGCATCCGCAACGAAAATGTCCTCACCTGTGCGAGAAAACATCACTTCTTCGTCGTCATGCTCATCCTCAACATCGCCGATGACCATCTCAACGATATCTTCGTGGGAGACCAGTCCGTCAGTACCGCCGTACTCGTCGATTACAAGCGCCATCTGTGTGCGTGCCGCCTGCATGCTCTGGAGCAAATCGGAGGCGAGCATCGACGGCGGCACGAAGAGGATCTTGCGGATGAGCCCAGCATCCGAAACGGTTTTGCTGAGGTCGACACGACCGAGGTCGAACGCCGCCTTTGGCACACGAGCGGGCTTCTCCACCTTCTCGTTGACGAGCGGCATTGGCTCCGAGGGAGCCGCCGACCGGGGCCGTGCCCGGCGCTTGTTGCGGGCTTGCTTGGCGAGGTAAGAGAGAAGATCGCGGATATGAACAAAGCCGCGCGGGTCGTCGAGCGTCTCGCAGTATACCGGCATGCGTGAGCGACCGGTCTCTTCGAAGAGGATCATGAGGTCGCCCAGCGTCATCGTCATGTCCACCGCTTCGATGTCGGCTCGCGGCACCATGACATCTTCCACCCGGACTTCGCGAAACCGCAGGATGTTGTGCAGCATCGCCCGCTCCTCGGGGGAGAATGCGCTGCTGACATTGGCATCTGTGAGAAGTGCATCGGCGAGATCTTCTCGAAGGCGCTCGCCCTGCGCCGGTCGCAGAAGCCTTAGTGCACGGGCCCAGAAGGAGGAATTGTTCCGGGTCGAGATTTCCAGTCGTTGCGGACTACTGCCTTCTTCCGAAGAATTGTCCGAACCGTCCTTGCCCTCGTGGGCAACAAGTGTCGAGATTTCGTTCATTGTTCCAAGCTAGCTGATCGGGTCTTGCCCCGCATAGGGATCAGATAGGCCAAGAGTGGCCAAAATGCGAGTCTCGAGCGCCTCCATCCGTTCGGCCTCGTGGGTTTCCATGTGGTCGTAGCCGAAAAGGTGGAGGAAACCGTGCACCAGCAGATGGATCAAATGGCTCTCGGCATCCTTTTCGAGTTCAGTCGCTTCTCTCTCCACCGTCTCTCGCGCGATGACTATGTCGCCAAGCATGGGGCCTGGCATCTTTCCGGGCAGGAGAGGGAAAGCGGGGAAAGACAGCACGTTGGTTGGCTTGTCCTGGCCCCGCCATTCAGCGTTGATCTCTCTGATCGCTTCGTCGTCGGTGAACACCAAAGAGAGTTCAGCAGGATCCGGCGGGAACGGCTGTGCTTCCTCCGCCTCCAAATACGCAGCAGCCACGGCCAGCACCCGTTCGGTGAGCTGCTGAAGCTTCTCCTCGCCGGGCCAGAGATCGTCTTCCACGCTGATCTGGATGTCTAGGTTTGGCATGGCATGCCGGCCGCGCTAGCGACCGGTTTCTCCGCTTTCCTCGTGGACGTCGTACTGCGCATCGTATGCCTTCACGATCCGGCCAACGAGAGGATGGCGAACGACATCGACGTCCTTGAAACGGACCACAGACAGTCCTTCCACGTCCTTTAAGATATGGAGCGCTTCAACCAGTCCCGATTTAACGCCACGCGGGAGGTCGACCTGACTGGGATCGCCGGTCACGATCATCCGGGCGTTCTCGCCCAAACGCGTCAGGAACATCTTCATCTGCATTGAGGTGGTGTTTTGCGCTTCATCGAGGATCACGGCAGCATTGGAAAGCGTGCGCCCGCGCATGAAGGCAAGGGGGGCAATCTCAATTACACCGGCAGTGATTGCACGCTCGACCTTGTCGCCGGGGATCATGTCATAGAGTGCGTCATAGAGCGGCCGCAGGTAAGGATCGACCTTCTCCTTCATATCGCCCGGCAGAAAGCCCAAACGCTCACCAGCCTCAACGGCTGGACGAGAGAGAATGATCTTGTCCACCGCGCCGCGCTCCAGAAGCTGCGCTGCATGTGCAACAGCCAGATACGTCTTGCCCGTACCGGCGGGACCGACACCGAACACGAGCTCCGACCGCTCCAGGGCACGCATGTAGGCGTCCTGGGTAGGAGTGCGGGCAGCGATGGTCTTCTTGCGAGTCGAGATCTGCGCCATGCTGAGCTTGGCCTTGCGTTCCATTGTCGGCAGCTGCAGTTGATCATCAGCCGCCATGGCCATGCGGATCGCACCCTCAACATCCGAGGTTTCAACACTCGCCCCCTTCTGAAGGCGGTCGTAAAGAAAATCGAGAGCGCGGCGAGCCTGGTTCGTCGCCGTTACATCTCCCGATATAGTGACCGAATTGCCGCGGGCGCGCGCGTCCACATGGAGCCGCTGCTCAATCAGCTTCAAATTCTGGTCGAACTGTCCGAAAAGCTCGCTGGCGAACCTGTTGTTCTCGAACGTGAGCACGAAGTGGTTGGCGTCGGTCGCAGCAGTTCTTGGTTGACGTGCGGGTGAAGAAACCAGTTCGTTTGCGTTCAAGTAGGCAAGCTCCTCGCCATGTCGTTCAGGATGCGCTCAAGGCCCCACCGGCTCTGCAAACAGGCTGTTGGGTCCAGTTCCAATGATTCGTACCGGAATAATGTCACCGATCTGCGATGGTTTTGCATCAACATTCACAGACTGTAGCCACGGAGAGCGCCCGATGATCTGGCCAGGCATCCGCCCAGGCTTCTCGAGCAGCAGATCGATGACTTTTCCAACGCATGATTTGGCGAATGCCGCCTGCTGTTTCAAGAGCAGAGACTGAAGTCTTTCAAGCCTTTCAGCCTTCACTTCTTCGGGTATCTGATCCGGGAGATCCGCGCCAGGCGTGCCGGGGCGGGTTGAGTACTTAAAGGAGAAGGCCTGCGCGTAGTTCACCGCTTCCACGATTTGGAGGGTGTCCTCGAAGTCTGCGTCCGTCTCACCGGGGAACCCGACGATGAAATCGCCCGACATCGCCATATCCGGCTTTACGCTGCGAATACGAGCGATCAGCCGCAAGTATTCTTCCGCCGTGTGACGGCGGTTCATCGCCTTCAGGATTCGGTCCGATCCCGACTGTACTGGGAGATGGAGGTAGGGCATCAGCGTCTGCAGGTCGCGATGCGCCTGAATCAGCCGGTCGTCCATGTCGCGGGGATGGCTTGTGGTGTAACGTAGTCGGGCAAGGCCGGGTATCTCAGCCAGCCGGTACAGGAGGTCTCCAAGCCCCCATTCCCGCCCATCTGGGCCCGTCGCGCGCCAAGCATTCACATTCTGTCCAAGAAGCGTCACTTCCCGCACGCCGGACTCAACCAGGCGTTGGGCTTCATCGAGGATTTGACGCAGCGGTCGCGAAACCTCGGAGCCGCGAGTATACGGTACGACGCAGAAGGTGCAGAATTTGTCGCAGCCTTCCTGCACGGTAAGAAAGGCGCTGACGCCGCGTGCGCGGACCTGAGCCTTCTCAGCCATCGGCAGGTGCTCGAATTTGTCTTCAACCGCATAGTCGGTGTCAACGACACGGTCGCCCTCACGCGCCCGTCGCAGAGCCGCCGGCAGGCGATGATACGTCTGCGGACCGATTACCACGTCGACGGACGGCTCTCGTCTGAGGATTTCTTCGCCCTCCGCCTGCGCGACACATCCGGCCACACCGATCATCAGTTCTTGCCCCTGCGCGTTGCGTGCTTTTTTCATGTCGCGCAGGCGCCCGAGCGCGGAATACACCTTGTCTGCTGCCTTTTCACGGATATGGCAGGTGTTGAGAAGGATGAGGTCCGCCTCCTCCATCTCTTCCGTCGGCGCATAACCTTCGCTCGCCAGGGCGTCGCCCATGCGAATGGAATCATAGACGTTCATCTGGCAGCCATAGGTCTTGATGAAGACCTTGCGGGTATTTGCGTTGGGCTGGCTCTCTGCCGGGGATGCGGTCGAAATCGGATCGGTGCTCATGATCGGGCTCCTTACCGCAAGACGGCCTGCAATA